>JAIXVY010000221.1 GCA_027482505.1 Opitutaceae bacterium
CGTAGTCCTTGGCGGGACGGCCGCCGACGCGCAGATCGAGATCGTCGCGGTGCGGTCCGGAGAGGGAGCTGCGAAACTGGAGATCGCGGGCGCGGGTTTTCTCGAAATGGGCGCGCCACGCGGCGGCGTCGCCCGCGGCGGTGTCGGCCTCGTAGGCGAGCGAGGCGGGCTCGGCCTCGGCGCTGAGGGCGGCGTAGGCGGCGGCCACATGCGGGGCGAGCGTGTCGACGCCGGAGCGGCGCGCGGCGACGAGCGCGGCGGCGGCCTCGGCGAGCGGGGCCTCGAAGGCGGCGAGCTCGGCGGCGGGGGCCTGCCGTTTGAGGAGTTGGTTGCGGCCGTCCAGCGCGCGATGGTAGTTGGTCAGCGAATACAGATAGGCCGCGTCGGTCCCGGCGAGGGCGAGGTCGAGCCAGCGGCGGCGGAGGGCGGGCGCGCCGCGCACGAGCTGCTGGTCCTGCGAGGAGAAGACGACGGTGGGGAAGCGGCCGAGAAAGTCGGCGAGGCGGGTGATGCGTTCGCCGTCGCAGGTCACTTCCTTGCCGCCCGGGCGAAGGGTGATGACCACGCGGCTGGGGCCGTGCTTTTCGTGCTCAAACTCGGCGGCGAGCGCGCCCTCTTTCTTGCCGTGGGCGACGAGAAGCGAGGCGTCGGCGGTGCGGAAGGAGCGAAGCGCGGTGACGAAGCCGACCGCCTCGAGCAGGTTGGTTTTACCCTGTCCGTTTTGCCCGACGAAGAACTGCTGCCGCCCCGAGAACGAAAGCTCCGCGAACGGGACGTTGCGGAGGTTTTGCAGGGTGAGACGGCGAAGGCGCATGCAGGGGGTGAAGGGCACCAGCAAACTCCGCCCGCCACGCAGGGCGAATGAAAGTTTCACCGACGCGCGCGGCGGTCTCGGGCGTCGGCGAAACGCGGGCGCGCCTACTTCAGGTCCGCGAGGGCGGCGCCAAAGTTGAGGTGCAGGACTTTGCCTTCGACGACGAGGGCGGGGACGGAACGGACGCCCGCGCGCTCCGCCTCGGGGAGGCGGTTCTTGGCCGAGCCCAGGTGGACGACCTCGAGGTCGACCTTGGCGGTGTCGAGGTAGCGGGTGACGGCGGTCTCGGCTTCGAGGCAGACGGGGCAGCCGGCGTGGTAGAATTTGGCGGAAGTCTTCATGAGGAACGGTGGGTTTGGCGGTGTGTGATGTTGGAGTCGGATCGGGACGCCGATCGACGGGCGCAGTCTAGCCGATCACGGGCTCGCGCGTCAGAGGGCTCAAAACGGGAGCCGGGCACCGTTTGGTGCCTACTGGACGGAAGCCGGCGAGGGGCTAGGCTCTGGACGATGAAGTCGCCTCACCTCACGCTCGCGGAAAGAGCCGCCTACCGTCGTCTCGAGGACGTGGTGGGCTGCAAATGGTCGGCCGCGGTGGTGGGCGCGCTTAAACGCGGAGTGACGCGGCCGGGCAGGCTAGAGCGCTATATTCCCGGAATCTCCACCAAGGTGCTCACCGAGCGCCTGCGCCGGCTCCAGGACTACGGACTGGTGAACCGCGAGGATCGCTCGGAGAGCGCCGCCCTGCACGTGGAGTATCGGCTGACCACGGTGGGCGAGCGCCTGGCGGGCATCATCGAGCAACTCCACGAGTTGCAGGCGGAGCACGACCAGGCGGCCGCGCCCAAGCGTCGCGGTGGCAAACGGAAGATAGCGACGAAGGCCGCCGGCTAGGCGCGTCAGCGCACCTGCAAGGTGCTGCCGTCGTATTCGAGGCCGAGGCTCGGAATCGTGACGGCCTTGCGGTCGCCCTGCTTTTTCACCGTGCCGGCGTGCCAGGCGGTGTAGCCCGAGGCCTTGGCGGCGGCGAGGGTGGCCTCGAGGTTCTCTTGGGAGACATAGGCGGCGAAACCGACGCCTTGGTTGAAGGTCGCGTAGGCCTCGCGCAGGTCGATGGGGCCGGCCTCGCGGAGGAATTTGAAGAGGGCGGGCTCCTCGCCGGGCGTGTGGATCTCGTAGACGAAGGGCTCCTCGAGGCGCATGAGTTTGCGCCAGCCGTGGCCGGTGACGTGCGAGACGTAGTTGAGCGTGACGCCCGACTGCTGGCACTCGCGGACGAAGTTCACGTAGATGACGGAGGGCGCGAGCAGGGCCTCGCCGTAGGTGCGCGGATCGCCGTGGCCGATGGGCGTCTGGTAGCCCTGCGGGAGCTTGGAGGCGATGAGGCGGCAGAGCGAGAGGCCGTTGGTCTGCACGCCGGAGGAGGCGAGGAAAACGATGGCGTCGCCGTCGCGCACCGTGCCGGTGATGCGCTGGGACTTGGGCTCGATCTTGCCGATGGCGGAGCCGGCGAGGACGATGGCGTCGGCGTTGACGATGCCGCGAAGGGTGGGCGTTTCGCCGCCGCCCCAGACCGCGCCGGCCTGGCGGCAGCCTTCGGCCCAGCCCGCGACGAGCGCCTCCATGCGGGCGGAGTCGGCGAACCAGGCGGACTCGCCGACGGCGGCGTGCATGGCGACCGAGATGGGGAGCGCGCCGCAGGTCACGAGGTCGTTGACGATGGTGGCGACGGTATCGATCGAGATCTCGCGGTAGAAGTTCTTGCCGGTCTGGGCGTAGACGGCGTCGGCGACGAGATTCTTGGTCCCGAGGCCCTCCTCGACGTGGGCGAGGAAGTGGTCGTCGGCCTCCATGAGGTAGCAGCTCTCGCCGCGGGTGTTGGCGGGCTCGGCGTAACCGTGCAGCTCGAGCAGGGGCGCGGTGGTCTTGGCCGCCTTCTGGCAGGCGCGCTTGAAGGCATCGAGCTGGTCGTAGTTAACGCCGGAGGATTCGTAGCTGAGGGACATGCTGGAGATTTTAACGCGAAGAACGCGAAGGGACGCGAAGAAGGAAAACTAAATCAACGATTACCTCGATGGTAACCGATCTTGGGTTTCTTGGATTCGTCCTCAGGCTCGTGGTTGAGGAGCGGGCTGAGGCGTTCTACGACCTCGCGGAGAACGACGTCGTGCTCGAGAAGCTTTTTATCGATCTCGGCGAGGCGTTTGAGGACGCCGAGGTTGGAGCTGATCTGCTCCCGCATTTGCACGAAGGCGCGGACGAGATATAGGCTCATCTGCACGGCCTTTTCGCTGCGCAGCACGGTGGCGGCCATCAGGCAGCCGTGCTCGGTGAAGGCGGTTGGCGGCTTGCGTGCGCCTCCATGTCCCAAACTTGAAGTCACAAGTTGTGACTTCAAGTTCACAAGTTCCTCGCGTGTAGGAATGAAACAAAAATCGGGAGGAAATTTTTCGGGGTTTCGAGAAACCGCTTGGGTGAGTTGCCTGGGTTCGACGCCGTAAAGCAAAGCAAGGTCGGGGCTCAGCACCACGCGCTGGCGACGAATGGTATAAATGCGCGGCATAGCGGGGCCGCCGATAGATTCGTTGTTATCTGGGCCCGCCTTTGTCATACCCTCAATATGCCCGGCCGCCCTCGCTGTTTTCGTAGTAATTGATGAAGGCCTGGTTCACGACGCGATAGCCGCCGCGGGTGGGATACTTGCCGGAGAAATACCAATCGCCGCTGTGGTTGGGGCACGCGCGATGGAGACTCTCCAAGGTCTGGAAAATCACCTCGATGTCGCCGGACCACTCGACGCCCGTGGGGCGCACGAACTGGGCGATCTTGGCCGAGATTTCCTCGGGGGTGAAGGGGTTGTAGATACGTTGGACGTAGTTGGTCGTCTCGCCCTTGGCGACGGCCTCGCGACATTGCCGGTAAACCTCGGTGAGGAGCTCGGTCTGGCCGCGTTCCTTCAGAAGCGTGACGGCGGCCTCGAAGGCGATGAA
>JAIXVY010000489.1 GCA_027482505.1 Opitutaceae bacterium
CACCAGGCGGTAGAGGCCAAGGAGAACGTGACGATCGAGCGCGAGACGCGCACCTACGCCACGGTCACGATCCAGAACTACTTCCGCATGTATGAGAAGCTCGCGGGCATGACCGGCACCGCCGAGACCGAGGCCACCGAGTTCCACGACATCTACAAGCTGGGCGTGCAGGTCATCCCGACCAATCGCCCCTGCATCCGCATCGACAAGAACGACTCGATCTTCAAGACCCGCCGCGACAAATACAACGCCGTCGCCAAGGAGATCGAGGCCGCCAACAAGCGCGGCCAGCCCGTGCTCGTCGGCACCGTCTCCGTCGAGCAGTCCGAGGTGCTCTCCCGCATGCTCAAGCGCATGGGGATCGTGCACACCGTGCTCAACGCCAAGCTGCACCAGCAGGAGGCCGAGATCATCGCCCGGGCGGGCCAGCGCGGCGCGGTCACCATCGCCACCAACATGGCCGGTCGCGGCACCGACATCAAACTCGGCGAGGGCGTGCGCGAGCTCGGCGGCCTTTTTGTCATCGGCACCGAGCGCCACGAGTCCCGTCGCGTCGACCGCCAGCTCCGCGGCCGCTGCTCGCGCCAGGGCGACCCCGGTCTCACCAAGTTCTTCCTCTCGCTCGAGGACGACCTCATGCGCCTCTTCCTGCAGGGCAACCTCGCCTCGCGCATGATGGAGGGCTCGATGAAGGAGGGCGAGGAGCTCGAGCATCCGTGGCTCAATCGCTCCATCGAGAGCGCCCAGAAAAAGGTCGAGCAGCAGAACTTCTCCCAGCGCAAGCGCCTCCTCCAATACGACGACGTGCTAAATCAGCAGCGCGAGGTCGTCTACGGCATCCGCAACGGCGCCATCCACGCCGACCGCCCTAAGGAGATCATCTTCGAGCAGGTCGAGGAGGAGATCGCCGCCCGTCTCGAGACCGCCGGCTTCGGCGGCAACGCCGCGAGCGCCAGCGCCGCCAGCGCCGGCGCCGAGGGCTTCATCGGCTGGGCCAACACCCACTTCCCCCTCGGGCTGAAGCTCGAGGACGTTCAGACCAAGAATCTGGACGACGCGCTCAAGTTCGTCGTCGGCAAGATCCGCGACGCCTACGCGATCAAGGAGTCCGTCGAGGTGCCCGAGGCGCTCGGCTCCATCGAACGCTACGTCGTCATCAACGCGATCGACCACCACTGGCAGGAGCATCTCACCGAGATGGAGGAGCTGCGCCGCTCCATCGGCCTGCGCAGCTACGGCCAGAAGGACCCGCTCGTGGAATACAAGGGCGAGGCCTACAAATACTTCGAGGAGCTGATGCAGAACGTGCGCCTCCAGATCTGCACCGGGCTCTTCCGCAGCGCGTCCAACGTGCAGGTTTTCGAGCAGATGCTCGCCCAGCTCGCCCGCCAGGCGCGCGCCCAGGGGCCGGCCGGCGTCGCCGCGCCGATCGCCGCCCGTCCCGCCGCGCCCGCGCCCAAGGCCGCCCTGCCCGAGGCGGCCAAACCCGCCGCCCCCGCCGGCGAGACGCCGCGCGTGACCGCTCAGGTGCGCACCGTCATGACCACCAGCGGCCGGACCAACGCGCCCAAGCCCCAGGACCAGCCGCCCGCCGACGATGGCGCGGCCCCGCAACAGCCCGAGCCTCCCAAGGCGGGCTGATTCCTCCTCTTCAAGGGCGCGCGAAAAGCGCGCCCTTTTTCATGGCCGCGTCCCCGCGCCTCGTCCCCGGGAACGGGCGTCGTTTTACCGCCGCCGCACGCGCGTGTCGGCCGCCTTGCGAAGTTTTTTCGGATACTCGGCGATGGCGTGGAGGCCGCGGCTCTCCTTGCGCTGCAGGGCGCAGGCGACGACGAGCTCGGCCACCTGGATGAGGTTGCGCAGCTCGAGCAGGCGAGGGTCGACGGAGAAGTTCCAGTAGTATTCCTGCGTCTCGCGGGCGAGGGTGGCGATGCGGGTGCGCGCGCGCTCGAGGCGCTTGGTCGTGCGCATGATGGAGACGTAGTCCCACATGGTGCGACGAAGCTCGTCCCAGTTGTGGGCGATGACCACGCGCTCGTCCTGGTCGCCGCCGCCGAGATCGCGCCAGGGCGGAATGACGGGCGCGGGCGCATCGATTTTTTGGATACGCTTAAGGTAGGCGTCGACCGAGGCCGCGCCGCGGTGGGCCATGACCACGGCCTCGAGCAGCGAGTTCGAGGCGAGGCGGTTCGCTCCGTGCAGGCCGGTGCAGGCGACTTCGCCGCAGGCGTAGAGGCCGGGCAGGGTGGTCTCGGCCGCGAGGGTGGTGGCGACGCCGCCGCAGGTGTAGTGGGCCGCCGGCACGACGGGAATCCGGTCCTTGGCGATGTCGATGCCCTCCTCGGCGCAGGCCTTGTAGATGAGCGGGAAGCGGGAGCGCAGGAAGGCGGCGTTGCGGTGGGTGATGTCGAGCCACACGTGCGGCGCGCCGGTGCGCTTCATCTCCGCGTCGATCGCGCGGGCGACGATGTCGCGCGGAGCGAGGTCGGCGAGCTTGTGGTAGCGGGCCATGAAGGCCTCGCCGTCGGCGTTGCGCAGGATGGCGCCCTCGCCGCGCACGGCCTCGCTGACCAGGAAGCGCTTGCCCGAGGGCGAGTAGAGCGCGGTGGGGTGGAACTGGATGAACTCCATGTTCCGCACCTCGACGCCGGCGCGGTAGGCCATGGCGATGCCGTCGCCGGTGGCGATGTCGGGATTGGTGGTGTAGAGGTAGACTTGCCCGGCCCCGCCGGTGCTGAGCATGACGACGGGCGCGTGAAACTCGACCACTCGGCCGTCGCGCACGTCGAGGGCGTAGACGCCGGCGACGCGGTCCGGGCCGGCGAGGGAGGCCGATTTTTTCCCGCGTCGTTTGGCGATCTTGCCGGTCGTGACGACGTCGATGGCGAAGAAGTGTTCGAAAAGGGCGATGCGAGGCTCGCGGGCGATGGACTTCGTGAGCGCGTCCTCGATCGCCTTTCCGGTCATGTCCTTCACGTGAAGGATGCGGCGTTCGCTGTGGCCGCCCTCGCGGCCAAGGTCGTAGCCGCCGTCGTCGTCGCGGGAGAACTTGAGCCCCAGGTTGATCAATTCGCGCACGCGCTCGGGACCGTCGGTGACGATCTGTTTCACCACCTTGCGGTCGCAGAGGCCGTCGCCCGCGACCAGGGTGTCGGCGACGTGCTTGGCGAAATCGTCGGTCTGGGCGGTGACGACCGCGATGCCGCCCTGCGCCCAGTTGGTGTTGGAGTCGGCCTTGTTCTTCTTGGTGAGGATGGCCACCGAGCGACCCTGGCGGGCGACCTTGAGCGCGAAGCTCAGGCCTGCGATGCCGGAGCCGATGACGAGGACGTCGTAGCGACGCGCAGCGGGCAGGGTTGCGGAAGTGGATTCGGGGGCGCCGTGGGGCGCGGGTGCGGCTGGAGTCACAGGACGATGTTATCGATCAAACGCACTTCGTCCACCCACGCCGCGATCGCGATGAGGCCGCGGCCGGGCTCGAGTTCCCTCATCGGCTCCATGGTGAGCCGGTCGACGAGGGAGACGTAGATGACGCGCACGCGGCGCTGCTGGCTGAGGATGTGGGTGGCCTCGGCGATGAGACGGTCGGAGCGGCGCTCGCCGGCGGCGACCATTTCGCGGGCTTTGAAGAGCGCGCGGCTGATCGAGAGCGCCTCGGTGCGCTGCGTGGCGGTGAGGTAGCGGTTGCGCGAGCTCATCGCCAGACCGTCCGGCTCGCGCAGGGTGGGGGCCACGACCACGTCGACGGTGAAGTTGAGGTCCGCGACCATCTTTTGGATGACGGCGACCTGCTGGGCGTCCTTTTGCCCGAACACGGCGAGATCGGGCCGGCACATGTTGAACAGCTTGGCGACCACGGTGGTCACGCCGCGGAAGTGGCTGGGGCGTGAAACGCCTTCAAGGGGCTTGGCCACGCGCTCCTCGGTGATGTAGGTCGAGTAACCCTTGGGATAAACCTCGTCCGCGGGAGGGGCGAAGACGTAGTCGGCGCCGGCGGACTCGCACTTCGCGACGTCGGCCTCCAGTTCGCGCGGATATTTGTTAAAATCCTCGCTGGGAGCGAACTGGGTGGGGTTCACGAAGATGGATACCACGACCTTGTCGGCGCGCTCGGCGGCCAGGCGGATGAGGCTGAGGTGGCCCTCGTGGAGCGCGCCCATGGTCGGCACGAGCCCGATGATCTGGCCTTTCGAGCGAAGCTCGTGGGCTAGGGTCTGCATCTCGGTGACGGAAGTGATGATTTGCATGGCGGGGGGTGGCGGGTCGCGCGGGGAGACGCCGGGCTTGAACAAAGGCGGGCCGCGCCTCTTGTTCAAGTGTTTCACCCAACGCTTACCGCTCCCATCGCCATGATTCGCATCAACGAGAACTACCTGAAGCTCAAGGCCAGCTACCTCTTTTCCGACATCGCCAAGCGCGTCGGAGCCTACACCGCCGCCAATCCCGACAAGCCCGTCATCCGCCTCGGCATCGGCGACGTCACCGAGCCCCTGCCCCAGGTGTGCATCGACGCGCTGAAGAGCGGCGCCGAGGAGCTCGCCAATCGCGCCACCTTCAAGGGCTACGGTCCCGAACAGGGCTACGCCTTCCTCCGTGATGCCATCGCCGCCAACGACTACGCCGCCCGCGGCTGCGAGATCGCCGCCGACGAGATATTCGTCTCCGACGGCTCCAAGTGCGACTGCGGCAACATCCAGGAAATCTTCGCCACCGAGGGCCTCAAGCTCGCCATCCCTGATCCCGTGTATCCGGTTTACGTGGACACCAACGTCATGGCCGGCCGCACCGGTGCAAATCTCGACGGCCGCTACGCCGGCATCACCTACCTCGATTGCACCCCTGCCAACGGCTACGTGCCCGCCATCCCGTCCGTCGCCACCGATCTGATCTACCTCTGCTTCCCCAACAACCCCCCCGGCGCCGTCGCCACCCGCGAGCAGCTCGTAGCCTGGGTCGCCTACGCCAAGGCTAACAAGGCCATCATCC
>JAIXVY010000448.1 GCA_027482505.1 Opitutaceae bacterium
ATGTCCGTGCTGCGCGCCCGCCTCTTGCAAAAAAAGCAGGACGACGAGGCGGCCAAATACGCCGCCCAGCGCAAGGGCCAGATCGGCACAGGCGACCGCAGCGAGCGCATCCGCACCTACAACTTCCCGCAGAATCGCCTCACCGACCACCGCATCGGGCTCACGCTCTACAGCCTGCCCCAGGTGGTCGAGGGCGAGATCGCCCCGGTGATCGAGGCGATGCAAAAGGCTGACTTGGAGCGTAAACTCGCCGAACTCACCGGCCAGCCCTACGACATGAAGCGCGCCGCCTCCGGTGACGACGACGAGGACTGAAAACCTTTTGGCCCACGAAACACACGAAATGACGCGAAAGGAAAACGCCGTGGCGGTTCGCGTGGCTTTCTTTTCGTGCTTTTTCGTGTGTTTCGTGGGCAATACCTGCCTTCAGTAAGCTCATGCTGTCGCTGCTCGAGATAATCACCAAGACGACCGACTTCTTCGCCGGAAAGGGCATCGAGTCGCCGCGTCTCAACGCCGAGCAGATCGTCGGGCACGCGCTCGGGCTCAAGCGCATGCAGCTTTACATCCAGTTTGAGCGATTGCTCAGCGAGCCCGAGCTGGAGAAAATCCGCCCGCTCGTGAAACGCCGCGCCCAGCGCGAGCCGCTTCAGCACATCCTCGGCACGGTCGAGTGGGGCAACCTCGTCCTGAAATGCGACAAGCGCGCCCTCGTTCCTCGGCCCGAGACCGAGGAGTTGCTCGAACTCGTCCTTGAACGCGCCAAGCCCGCCGAGGGCGCCGCCCCGCGCGTGCTCGATCTCGGCACCGGCACCGGCGCGCTCGCCCTCGGCCTCGCCAAGGCATGGCCCGCCGCTCAGGTCACCGCGATCGACGCGAGTGACGACGCGCTCGCCCTCGCGCGCGAAAACGCCGCCGCCCTCGGCCTCGCCGAGCGCGTGAGCTTGCTCAAGTCCGACTGGTTTTCCGCCCTGCCCGCCAACGCCGCGCCCTTCGATGTCATCGTCAGCAATCCGCCCTACCTCACCGACGGCGAGGTGGCGGAGGCCGAGCCCGAGGTGCGTGTGCACGATCCGCTTTCCGCGCTCGTCGCGCCCGACGCCGGCCTGGCCGACTTGAAGAAAATCATCGCCGGCGCCGCTTCGCGCCTCGCCCCCGGCGGCCTGCTCGCGCTGGAGACAGGCGTGGCCCAGCATCCCGCGCTTCTCGCCGAGGCTGAAAAAGCCGGCCTGCGCGAGGCCGAGGGGCTCGCCGACCTGCGCGGCCGCCCGCGCTTCGTGCTGGCGCGGCGCTGAAGATCAGAGCAAGGGCCGGCCGCGACGGCAGAGCTGAAGAGCCACGCCCCACGGGTCGCGCAGCATCACGAGGTGTGAACCGTCGTCGAGGCGCACCTCGCTGGCATGGCTGGCGCCGGCTGCGATCAGCCGGGCGGAGTCCGCCACCGGGTCCGCGCTTACGAAGGCGAGATGGAAGATTAGCGGATCCATCTTGCGGTAGTCGGGCACCTGGTCGGGCGGGTTGCAGTAGATCTCGATCACCGTGCGCTCTTCGTCGGCGAGGAAGTGAGTCTGGGTGGGCGACGGAATGTGGCGCACGACGCGCAGGCCGAGGTGGCTGACATACCAAGAGGCCACCGCGACGGGGTCGGCTACGTTGAAGGCTACGTGCTCTATCTTCATGGCGCGCACCTTGGCGCGTGAAGCGTCGCCTGCCCAGCGCCAATCCATGGCGCCTGGGCGCGAAACGCCGTGGCGGACGGGTGCGGATTGCCATGGCTCGGGCCGGCCGGATAGTCGGGGGCATACAATGGAGTGGTCGCAAAAAATCCGGGACTTGGCGGGCAAGGCGCGGGCGTGGTCGTCCGCCGAGCGGACCGCGGCCGTCGCCTGCGGTCTCACCGCGCTGGGCCTGCTGGCCTGGGCGTGGCGGCTTTGGCCGGAGTGGCAAAACAACCCCGATCTCTCTCACGGCTTTTTCGCCTTGCCCATAGTCGTCGCCCTCTGGCGTCGCGCCCGCGAGGACGTCTCCGCCTCGCGTGGTCTGGCGCCTGGCGCGCGGCTCGCCGCTTCGCTCGCGGCCTCCTTCGGGCTCTTGGGCGCGGCGCTTCTCGCCGCTGTTTACGCCGTGGCCATGGGGTGGGCCTCCGCGCCCACGCTTTTCTTTCTCGGCGCCGCCGCGGCCTCCGCCGCGACCCTTGCGGTGGTGCTGGCGGCAGGGCGCGACGTGCGCTGGATCGCTCCCGGCTGGCCCGCGCTGGTCATCCCGCTGGCCATCCTGTTGAGCGCCCCCTTGCCGCCCGCCACCTACGAGCGGCTGATGCGGGCGCTGCAGGAATTCATCACCGTGGGCGTGGTCGAGACTCTGCGCCTCGGCGGCGTGCCGGCCATGCGCTCGGGTAACATCATCAACCTCGGCAACACCTCGGTGGGCGTGGAGGAGGCGTGCAGCGGCATGCGCAGCCTCGTCTCCTGCGTGCTGGCCGGCCTGGTGCTGTCCGCGCTCATGCTGCGTTCGCCGGCTCGGCGCGCCGTGCTCGTGCTGGCGGCGGCGCCGCTCGCGCTCGCGAGCAATTTTCTTCGCTCGCTCACGCTCACCCTGCTCGCGCGCAACGGAGTGGACATCGCCGGCGCGTGGCACGACGGCCTCGGCTTCGCCGTGCTGGGCGTCACCACCGCCGTGCTGGCCTGGATCGCCACCGCCCTGGAGCAGGCGCCCGTCGCCCGCGCTCCGGACAAGCAGTCGAAGGAAACGGGCGCGGGCGGTCTCGCCTTGGCGACTCGGGGCGTGGCGCTCGTCGGCCTCGCGCTGGCGGCCGGCTGGCTTTCGTTTGTCGCCTGGCGCACCGAGCTTGGCGACGAGCGCGCGGGCCCTGTTCCCGAGCTGGCCCGACTCATCCCCGAGCGGCCTCGCGCCGCCGGCTGGCAGGTGGCCACGCGCGACGACCTGCTGATCTTCGCCGACGCGCTCCACACCCGGAATCTGCTGGAGCGGACCTATGAGCGCCGCACCAGCGGCGGGGTGGTGCGGCTGACCGCCTACGCCGCGTGGTGGCCGGCGGGCGGCACCACGGTGAGCGCGGTGGCGGCCCACACGCCCGAGGCCTGCTGGCCCGGGGCGGGCTGGATGTTGGATGCCGCCGAAAGCGCCCGGCTGGCCCTGCCTTTGGGCGACGGACGCGAGGCGGGCGAGGCCGAGCAGCGTGCCTTCGTGGGCGCGGGGCCGTCGCAGCGCGTCTGGTTCTGGCACCTCGTGGCCGGCCAGCCCTTCCGTCCCTTCGAGCCGCGCTCCTGGCGCGATCAGCTCGCCTTGTTTTTCCGGGAGGGGGTGCGCAAGGCCGAGCCGCAGGCCTTCGTCCGTATTTCCAGCAACCGCCCGTGGAGCGAGTTGAAGGCCGAGCCTCTGGTGGCGGAACTGCTGGAAGGGTTTTCCGAGCTGGGCGTGCCGTTGCGGCCGTCTGAGGCGGGTTCGATCGCGGTCAAAAACGCCGCGCGGTGAAAACGCAGTTGCGCGCCCCGGCGGCCGGGCTAGCTCTTGGGACATCAGGTTGTCCGCGCCATTAGTATATCGGCTATTATGTGTGCTTCCCAAGCATGAGAGGTCGGTTCGACTCCGACATGGCGCACCAGTCTTTCACGCGACACCACAGAGGCGCTTTTCCCCAACGGGGAGGCGCCTCTTGCGCATCCGGGCGGGCTTAGGCGCAGCAAAGGCGGCTCTGAAGGACGGCTTTTTCCTGGTCGATCTCGCCGCGCGTGCGCACGCCGCGGGCGCGCAGGACGGGCAGGGGAGGGCACCAGCCTTGGGTGGCGTGGAGAAAGAGAAACCCCAGGACCGCGGCTGAAAGCGCCAGCCAGCGCCGGTCCTTGGTCGCGCCCAGCACGATGCCGCCTAGCGCGAGGGCGGAGGCGTTGGTTTCGAGAAAACGCTCCACGTCCCACTCGCGGTCGAGCGCGCGCAGCCGGGCCTGGATGACGGTGGGCGGCAGCTTGGAAAAGTGATCGATGTTTTTGTAGGTCTGCGCGTCGATGCGCGCGAGGGTGGCGGGGGAGGTGTGGCGGCGCACGCGGTCTTCCTCGCGTGGTTGGAAAGAGGTCGGGTTCATGGCGGTCAAAACCGCGACTCTACGCTCGCGCGGCGGGATGGGGCATAGGTCTTGGGCTGCAAACGCCGCGAAGGTCGGCGCCCGTCGCCGGCATGGAGCGCCCGCCCGCGGCGGGCGGCGCGGATTCGAGTTTTAAGGCTACGCCGGACGCACTCCTCTGGGTTGAATCGCGGCTTAAAGCCGCTCCAAGGCGGAGCGGATGGCTTGGAGGTAGTGGGGATGCCAGAGCTCGTGATCGGCATCGGGCACGGCCGTAAAAGTGTGCCGCCGGTAGAAATCGCGCACCGCGGTGGCGCGGCGGTGCATCTGCGCGTCCTCCAATGCGCCCACGAGGATGTCGGCCGGCGTCTCGGCGTTTCCGGCCCGGTAGGAGATCATCCAGCGCTCGGGCTCGTCATCGTCCTCGAGAAAAAACGGCGAGATCGAGCCGAGGATGAGATGCCGCGCGCGCAAGGCGCCGAGGTGCGCGTAGAGCGCGCCGAGGGAAAACCCGAACACGACCTTGCCCTCCGTCTGCGCGTCCACCTGGGTGAAAAGCGCGGTCGAGCCGAAGGGCGGATTATGCGCGGGCCAGTTGAACTGCACGAACTCCGTCTCCCACCCGCAGTCCTTTTGGATGAAGTCGACAAAGGGCCGGAAGCGGCGCTCCGCGCCCGGCATGGGAGGGACGATGGTCAGCAAGGGCATTTCGAAAAGCCAACACGCGCCCGGGAGAAAACGTCAACCGGTCGGCGTCGGGCCGGCTCAAACGCCAGGGTTAGATTGGTCAACTAGCGTGTCTGCAAACAAACTTGGCCTGCCCCCAGGCCGCCTAGCCGTGGAAACGAAAAGCCCGCGAGGCGCGGGGCGCTCGCGAGCGGAATCTGAGATCTGGGATTTGAAGTTTGAGCCCTCAGATCGCGTGGATGGCGCTCTTGCTCACGGCCATCGCGGCTTCTTTGACGGCCTCGGTCATCGTGGGGTGGGCGTGGATGGTGCGGGCGAGGTCCTCGGCGCTGCCGCCGTATTCCATGTGCGTCACGATCTCGCTGATCAGCTCGCCGGCGTTTTTGCCGAGGATCTGGGCGCCGAGAATCTTATCGGTCTTGGCGTCGGCGATGATTTTCACGAAGCCGTCGCCGGCGTCGTTGGCCAGGGCGCGGGCGTTGGCGGCGAAGTTGAATTTGCCGACGTTGATCGCGATTCCCTTCGCTTTGGCGGCGTCCTCGCCGAGGCCGACGGTGGCGATCTCGGGGTCGGTGTAGATGATGGCGGGCATGAGGTCCCAGTTCACGTGGCCGTGCTTGCCGGCGATCCACTCGGCGACGGCGACGCCGTCCTCCTCGGCCTTGTGGGCGAGCATGGGGCCGTCGATCACGTCGCCAATCGCCCACACGCCGGGGGCGGTGGTGCGGAGGTGGGCGTCGACCTTGATGCGCTTCTTGTCGGTGAGCTCGACGCCGGCCTTGGCGAGGTCGAGGCCGTCCGCGTAGGGTCGGCGGCCGACGGCGACGAGGACCTTCTCGGCGGGGACTTCGAGGACCTTGCCTTCGCGCTCGGCGAGGAGGACTTTTTTTGCGGCGTCGTAGCCGGTGACCTTGGCGTTCACCTCGATCTTGAGACCCTGCTTTTGGAGGATGCGGGTGTAGGCGCGGACGACGTCGTCGTCGCTGGTGGCGGCGATCTTGGGGAGGAACTCGACCACGGTGACCTCGGCGCCGAGGCGGGCCCAGACGGAGCCGAGCTCGAGGCCGATGGCGCCGCCGCCGACAACGGCGAGGCTCTTGGGCACGGCGGGCAGGGTGAGGGCCTCGGTGCTGGAGAGGATGGTCTGGCCGTCGAACTTGAGGAAGGGCAGCTCTACCGGGGCTGAGCCGGTGGCGATGACGATGTTCTTGGCGGTGAGGGTCTGGTCGCCGACCGCGAGCGTGTTGGCCGAGGTAAACTTGGCCTCGCCGGTGATAACGGTGACCTTGCGGGCCTTGGCTAGGGCGGCGACGCCGCCGGTGAGTTTGGCGACGATGCCGTCCTTCTTCTTGAGCATGGCGGCGACGTCTAGGGAGACGCCGTCGATCTTGATGCCGTGCTCGGCGGCGTGGCCCTTGGCGAAGGCGAAGTGCTCGGAGGAAGCGAGGAGCGCCTTGGAGGGAATGCAGCCGACGTTGAGGCAGGTGCCGCCGAGCGTTGCGCGCTTTTCCACGCAGGCTACCTTGAGGC
>JAIXVY010000419.1 GCA_027482505.1 Opitutaceae bacterium
CCCGGGGCGAGGAAAGTTTTTCCCGGGAGAAGGTTGCGCGCCCGCTCGGATGCATAGGCTGTCGGTCACCCATCATGCAGTCCGCGCCCGCCACGCACATCCACATCAAGGGAGCCCGAGAGCACAACCTGAAGAATCTCGAGGTGCGTCTGCCGCGCGGGAAACTGATCGTGATCACGGGGCCGTCGGGCTCGGGCAAGTCGTCGCTCGCCTTCGACACGCTCTACGCCGAGGGCTACCGCAAATACATGGAGTCGCTCTCCACCCAGGCGCGGCAGGTCCTGGAGCAACTCAAGCGGCCCGACGTCGACTTCATCCACGGCCTTTCCCCGGTCCTCGCCATCGAGCAGCGCACGGGCAACGGCTCGCCGCGCTCGACCATCGCCACCGTCACCGAGATCGCGGACTACGCGCGATTGCTTTGGGCCATCCACGGCGAGCAACGCTGCCCGAAGGACGGCGGCCGCGTGGTGCAGCGTTCGTTGGACGACAATGTCCAGCACGTGCTGACCGCCTGCGCAGGCGAGCGCATCATGCTGCTGGCCCCCGCGCTCAAGGCGAAGCCCAGCGTGCTGCGCGATGAACTGCCGCGGCTGCGCCAGCGCGGCTTTCAGCGCGTGCGAATGGACGGCGAGGTGAAGAATCTCGACGACCCGCACCTCGTGCCCAACGGGCAGGGCTCGCGCGAGATCGCGGTGGACGTGGTGGTGGATCGGCTCGTGGCGGTGGCGGACCAGCGTTCGCGCCTGGCGGACTCGCTCGAGCTGGCCTTTCGCGAGGGCAAGGACCGCGTGGTCGTGCTGGCGCAAAAAGCCGGCGCGGCGCCGGACGCGTGGCGCGAGGTGCATCTCTCGCAATCTTTGGCCTGCGAGGCGTGCGGCGACGTGTTTGAGAAACTCACCCCGCGGCATTTCTCCTTCAACAATCGCGAAGGCGCGTGCCCGGATTGCGACGGGCTGGGGCGCAAGCTGCGCTTCGTGCCGGAGCTGATCGTGCCGGATCCCGCGAAGTCGGTGCGCGAGGGCGCGCTCAAGCCGTGGCGCATCGGCGGGAAAAATTTAATCATCAAGCACAACGCCCTGCTCAAGCAGCTCGCGGAGCAGTTGCCCTATGATCCGGAGAAACCCTGGGGCGAACTCCCGGAGGAGACTCGCCGGGCGATTCTCTTCGGCGCGGGCGAGCGGCAGTTCGCCTTCAAGCTGAAGCGCATGCGCGAGGCGCGGGCCCTGCCTTTCCCGGGCGTGATCGCGGATCTGGAGGAGAGCTTCCGCGGGACGGACAGCGACGGGTTTCGCGCGCGGCTGACGACCTTCATGGTGAGCGGCGCGTGTCCGACGTGCCGCGGCGGGCGCCTCAACGAGCGCAGCGCGGCGGTGAAGGCGGGCGGGCTGACGATCACGGAGTTTTTCA
Source organism: Opitutaceae bacterium (assembly GCA_027482505.1). Taxonomy (GTDB): domain Bacteria; phylum Verrucomicrobiota; class Verrucomicrobiia; order Opitutales; family Opitutaceae; genus IMCC26134_A. Next base: position 1,411 of record JAIXVY010000419.1, read on the forward strand.
CCCGCGACGTCGCCTCGGCTCATGCGTGGGCGAAGGGCTTGCTGGAGGTGGTGGCGAGCGAGGCGGTGCGCGAGATCGCGACCGGCATCGAGCAGCGGCTGCGTTTCCTGCTGGAGACGGGGCTCGGCTACCTGACGCTCGACCGCGACTACGACACGCTTTCGGGCGGCGAGGCGCAGCGGGTGCGCCTGGCGACGCAGCTCGGCATGGGCCTGATGGGCGTCATCTACGTGCTCGACGAGCCCAGCATCGGGCTGCACCCGGCAGACAACGAAAAACTGCTCGCGACTCTTGCCGAGCTGCGCGACCGGGGAAACACGGTCGTGGTCGTGGAGCACGACGAGGACACGATGCGGCTGGCCGATGAAATCATCGAGATGGGGCCGGAGGCCGGAACGGAGGGCGGGCAGATTCTTTTCCAAGGCACGCCGGAACAACTCGTGGCCGCGCCCGCCAGGCAGACGCGCACCGGACCCTATCTGGCGCGCAAGCAGCGGGTGACGCGCGACGCCAAGCCAAAGGCGACGGACGGACTCTTCCTCACCGTGCGCGAGGCGCGCGAACACAACCTGAAGGGCGTGGACGCGCGGTTTCCCGTCGGCCTGCTGACGGTGGTCACGGGCGTGTCGGGCTCGGGCAAGAGCACGCTGGTGAACGACGTGCTGGCGGCGGCCGCGGCGCGAAAGCTCAACGGCGCGAAGGCGCTTCCCGGCAAGCACCGGCACATCGAGAACCTGGATAACTTTGAAAAGCTGGTGCAGGTGGACCAATCGCCCATCGGGCGCTCGCCCCGGTCGAATCCCGCGACCTACGTGGGATTGATGGACCCCTTGCGCGATTTGTTCGCGATGGTGCCGCTGGCGAAGGTGCGGGGTTACACGGCGAGCCGGTTCTCCTTCAACGTGCGCGGCGGGCGCTGCGAGCGCTGCCAGGGCGACGGGGTGATCAAGCTGGACATGCAATTCATGGCCGACGCCTACGCGCCCTGCCCGAGTTGCGGCGGGAAGCGCTTCAACCGCGAGACGCTGGAGATTTTATTCCACGGAAAATCCATCGCCGACGTGCTCGAGATGTCGGTGAGCGAGGCGATCGGGATTTTCAAAAACATCCCCAAGATCATGGACCGGCTGGAGACGCTCTCGGCGGTGGGCTTGGGTTACCTCACGCTGGGCCAGAGCGCGACGACGCTCTCGGGCGGCGAGGCGCAGCGGTTGAAGCTCTCGCTGGAGCTAAGCAAGCGGCAGCAGGGCGGCACGCTCTACATTTTGGACGAGCCGACGACCGGCCTGCACTGGGTCGACATCCAGCATTTGATGGACCTGCTGTTCAAACTGCGCAACGCGGGCAACACGTTGATCGTGATCGAGCACAACCTGGACGTGATCAACCTGGCCGACTGGGTGATCGACCTTGGGCCCGGCGGCGGATCGGCCGGCGGCGAAATCGTTTATGCCGGCGAGCGGAAGGGAATCGAGAAGGCGGCGCGGAGTTTGACGGGCGCGGCGCTGGCGAAGTGGGCGGACGCGCGAATCACGGGCAGGAGTTGATCGCGCGGGGAACCATCCAAACGGCGCCGGCGGCCGCGCCGCTCAGGGCGCGAGGCTGACGTGTTTCAGCGGGTGACGGTCGAGCAGGGTGGGGTGCCAGCCCTGCACCGACGGGTGGAGCAGGTAGACGTGGGTGTTCCAGTAGACGGGCAGGATGGGCGCGGCCTCGAGCAGACGGGTTTCCGCGTCGAGGAAGAGGGCGTTGCGTTTGACGGAGTCGGTCGTGCGCGCGGCCTCGTAGACGGCGCGGTCGTAGGCGGGATCGCTCCAGCCGGTGAAGTTTTGCGCGCTGTCCTTGGTGAAGAGGGCGAGGTAGCCGAGCGGATCGTTGTAGTCGGCTACCCAGCTGGAGCGGAGCAGCTGAAAATCGCCGGTTTGGCGGGCTTGGCGGAGGAGCGTGGCCTCCTGGTTGAGCAGGCGGGTTTGCACGCCGAGGGCGCGCCACTGTTGCTGGAGCGCCTCCGCGATGAGGCGGTGGTTTTCCGAGGTGCTGTAAAGGAGTTCGAAGACGGGCAGGCCGCGTCCCTCGGGATGGCCGGCCTCGGCGAGCAGGGCGCGGGCGGCGTCGAGATCGTGGCGCAGGACGTCAGGCGGGATGTAACCGCCGGTGCCGGGCGGGGTGAAGGCGGTGGCGGGGCGCTGACCGCCGCGCAGGAGGGCGGAGACCAGTTGATCGCGATCAAGAGCGAGACAAAGGGCGCGGCGCACGCGCGGGTCGCTGAGCGCGGGGCGGGTGGTGTTGATGCGATAGAAATAGGTGTCGAGAAACGGATCGGCGCGGAGCCGGTCGGGAGCCTCGGCGCGCCAGGCCTCCACGCGTCCGACGGGCAGCGATTCGGTGACGTGAAGCTGGCCGGCGCGGAAGGCGCGTTCCTCGGCGTCGACGCTGTCGTAAACGTGAAACCGGACGGCGCGAAGGCGCGTGGTTGCGGCGTCCCAGTAGGCGGGGTTGGCGGCGACGTCAATGGACTGGCCGGGGCGCCAGGCGCGGAGGACAAAGGCTCCGTTCCCGACGAAGGTGGCGGGGGCGTCGGCCCAGCGGTTGCCGCGCGTGTCGACCGGGCCGGAGGCGGCGATGGCGTGCAGGGGAACGGGAAACCAGACCGGGTGGGTGAGAAGCGCGAGAAAGTGGGCGGCGGGGTATTCGAGGGTGACGCGCAAGGTGCGGGCGTCGGGCGCGGAGACGCCCACGGCGGAGAAGTCGGCGAGCTGGCCGCGGTGGTAGGCCTCGGCGTTGAGCACGACGTAGAGGAGTTTGGCATTGGGCGCGCCGAGGGCGGGCGAGAGCGCGCGGCGCACAGAGGCGACGAAGTCCTCGGCCACGAGGGGGCGTCCGTCCGACCATTTGGCTTCGGGGCGGAGATGGAACGTGTAGGCGAGCCCGTCGGCGGAAACGTCCCAGCGGGCGGCGACGCCGGGCACGGGTGCAAGCGTGCGCGGGTCTTCGGCGACGAGCCCCTCGAAGAGGGCGGAGTGAACCTGGATGTCGCCGAGCGATTCGGCGAGGTGGGGATCGAGGCCGGCGAGGTCGGGTCCGATCGATTTGTGGAGGGTGGCCTCGCGGTTGCCCTGCTGGACGAGCGTCTCGCGCGGCGCGCAGGCCGCGAGGGCTAGAAAGGCGAGGGCGGAAAAAAGGGCGGTGAAGAGGCGCGGCAGGCGCGTGGAGGCGGGCACGGAGGAGAACGCAGGCGGTTAGAGTTTGCGGATCAGTGCGACGGCGTGGGCGGCCACGGCGAGGCCGCGGCCGATGTCGTCGGAGCCCTCGTTGGTGGTGGCCTTGACGCCGACGCGGTCGAGGGAGAGGCCGGCGCTGGCGGCGAGGCGGGCGCGCATTTCCTGGAGGCGCGGGGCGATCTTGGGGCGTTCGGCGATGAGCGAGGAGTCGATGTTTTCTATCTCGTAGCCGCGCTCGCTGAGGGCGGCGCAGACGCGCTGGAGGAGGATCTGCGAGTCGATGTTTTTGAAGGCCGGATCGGTGTTGGGGAAGAAGTGGCCGATGTCGGGCAGGGCGGCGGCGCCGAGGAGCGCGTCGCAGATGGCGTGGGTGAGCGCGTCTGCGTCGGAGTGGCCGTCGAGGCCGACGGGGCACTCGGCGAAGTGAACGCCGCCAAGGATCATGGGGCGGCCCGCGACGGTGCGGTGGATGTCGTAGCCGTGACCTATGCGGAGGGAACTCATTCGCGGGCGGACTGGTTTATTTCGTCACGGAGGACACGGAGGGCACGGAGTGCGTGAGGAGGAAAAGACCAGATGATTTTGGCTCCGTGTTTTCCGCGGGCCGCGTTCCGTGAGCCCTGTGGTCTACTCGGGTTGCTGTTTCGCGAGCAGATACTCGACGTAGGCGAGATCGGCCGGCGTGGTGATCTTGGGGTTGGGGTGCGAGTTTTCGAGGAGGGCCACGGGATGCTTGAGCAACTCCACCGCGGCGGCGTCGTCGGTGACGCGGAGCTTTTTCTTGGCCAGCTTGGCGTAGGCCTCGGCGACGAGTTCTCGGGCGAAGACCTGGGGCGTTTCCATGGCCCAGAGGCGGTCGCGCTCGAGGGTCTTGAGGTGGCCGGAGTCGGAGTGCTTCTTGATCGTGTCGGTGACGCGGTGGGCGAGCACGACGGCGTTTTCCTTGCGGACGACCTTGTGCAGGCCGACGAGCTGGTCGACGCGGACGAGCGGGCGGGCGCAGTCGTGGATGAAGACGTAGGCGATATCGGCGGGCAGGACGGCGAGGGCGTTTTGCACCGAGTCCTGACGCTCCTTGCCGCCGATGACGAACTGGGCGGGCGTGGGCGCGTAGGCGGAGAGCGCGATGGACTGGGCCTGGTCGCGCACGACGATGACGTAGTAGTCGGCGACGTTGCTCTCGAGGAAGGCGGCCACGCTGTGGGCGAAGACGGGGCGGCCGGCGAGCGGGGCGAGGATCTTGTCGGCGACGGCGCCCTGCATGCGGCGGCCGCTGCCTGCGGCGAGGAGGATGGCGGCGGTGCGTGACATGGTGGGAAAGGGATGAGGGCTGAGACCTGAAACCTGAGGTCGGAAGCCGGTGGTATGGTCGGTTTGGGGGATTCGAAACTTCAGGTTTCAGGTCTCATGTTTCAGTTTTCCACCGTGCCGAGGTCGGCGAGGATGGCGCGGGCGGCGGCGGCGGGGTCCTTGGCCTTGAGGATGGGGCGGCCGACGACGATGTAGCTGGAGCCGGCGCGGGCGGCCTCGGCGGGGGAAAGGACGCGTTTCTGGTCGTCGCCGCCGGACTCGCCGGCGGGGCGGATGCCGGGGGTGACGAGTTGCACGTCGGCGGGGAGCATGCGGCGGAGGAGCTGCACCTCGAGCGGGGAGCAGACGAGCCCCTTCATGCCGGCGGAGGAGGCGAGGGAGCCGAGGCGGGCGACCTGCATCTCGGGCGTGCCGCCCACGCCGATATTGGCGAGCTCGGTGCCGTCCATGGAGGTGAGCACGGTGACACCGAGGAGGAGCAAGTCGGGGCGGGTGGCCTGCTGGGCCTTGACCGCGGCCTGCATCATTTCGCGGCCGCCGCCGGTGTGGATCGTGAGCATCCCGATGGGCAGCGGGGCGAGGGACTCGACGGCCTTGGCGACGGTGTTGGGGATGTCGTGGAGTTTGAGATCGAGGAAGACGTTGAAGCCCTCGTCGGCGACGGCGCGCACGTAGTCGGGGCCGTAGGCGGTGAACATTTGGAGGCCGATTTTGACCCACCGGAGGTTGCCGCGGAGCTGGCGGAGGAGGGGGGCGGCTTCTTCGCGGGTGGGGACGTCGAGGGCGAG
>JAIXVY010000139.1 GCA_027482505.1 Opitutaceae bacterium
ATGGCCAGCGCGAGCGCGTCGCCGGAAAGGCGCGGCATCATCAGGTCGGTGAGGATGAGATCGGGCGGGGCGCCTTGTTCCAAAATCGCCAGCGCCTGGGCGCCGTCCTCGGCCTCCATCACGGAGAAGCCGCGGGTCTCCAGCAGGAGGCGGGTGGAGCCTCGCACCAGGCCGTCGTCCTCCACGAGGAGCACGACGCGCCCGTCGCCTCGCGCGGCGGAGGGCGGCTTCGGGGCGGGCGCGGGCTGACGCGGAGCGGGCTCGTCCGAGGCGGCGGCGGGCAGCAGGATGCGAAACTCCGCGCCGCCGCCGGGCGGGACCAGATGCTCAAGAACGCCGCCGTGGCTGCGCACGATGCCCAGCGCGGTGGAGAGGCCGAGTCCGGTGGCCTGGCCGCGCGCCTTGGTGGTGAAGAAGGGCTCGAACAAATGCTCCCTGGCCTCGCGGGTCAGGCCCGGCCCGGTGTCGCGCACGTAGATTTCCACGTGCGGGCCTGCCTTCAGCCTGGGGAGCAGGGGCAGGTCGGTCTCGTCCAGCCGGCGCATACGCGCGCCGAGCGTGAGGGTGCCGCCCGCGGGCATGGCGTCGCGGGCGTTTTGCAGCAGATTACGCAGCGCCTGCTGGAGCTGGGCCGCGTCGCCCCGGACTCCGGGCAGGGATTCCTCGCAGTCGAAATCGACGCGCAGCCCGGCCGGCGATCCCGCCTTTTGGATTCGTGCGAGTTCCACGAGGAGCGGCCGGATGGGCAACAGAATGCGTTCACCCTGGATGCCGCGGGAGAAGGTGAGGAGCTGGCGGATGATGCCGGCGGCGCGTTTTGCGGCCGTGCTCATCGAGCCCAGCAGAACGTCGTCCGAGGCCGACGCGCCCCGGGCGCGCAGCAGGTCGGCGCCGAGGATGATGGGGGAAAGGGCGTTGTTGAGGTCGTGGGCGACGCCGCCGGCGAGCAAGCCGAGGCTCTCGAGCCGCTCCGCGCGCAGTTGCACCCGCTGGAGCTGGTTGCGCACGGTGAGATCCCGGGCGATGCACATCACCAGGGTGCGTCCTTCGAGCGTGATGGACGTGGCGCTGACCTCCACCTGAATCAGGGTGCCGTCCTTCTTGCGGTGAACGGTTTCGAAGATGGCGCTGCTACCCACCAGGGACTGGATCTTCTCCTTGATCTCCGCGGGGCTGAAGTGCGCGTCCCAGTCCCGGACGCTCAAGGGCGGGGGATTTTTGAGATCATAGCCGAGTTGGCGGTAGAAGGCGCGATTCGCCTCCACCAGAGCTCCTTCGAGATCGACCACATGGACCGCGTCCAGCGAGGCGTCCAACAAGGCGCGGTAGCGCGAGGCCTCGGCCAGCCGGGCCTGATGGGCCTGCTCGGCCCGCTTGTTCGTGTAGCGCAGGAGCAAGGCCAGCAGCGCGGCGCTGCCCCCGACGAAGGCGAGCCGGTTGGCCAGATCGACCGTCAAGGCGGAGGATTTCTCGGCCGGGTGGATCTGACCGTCCCAAGGTTCGCTCGCCAGCGCCCACGCCAGGCCGCACACGAGATAAGCGCCCACGATTTTACGCGTGGAACCACGGGTGACGGGAGCGGAGGCAGTGGGGGGGGCACCGGCCATTTACGGCGTGTTTACGACTTTTCCCCCGAGACTTACAACCGGGGAATTGCCTGTAAGGTATTCGGCTTAGTCCGCCGCGCTCGCCGGCCTGTTTGCGCCTTCTATTCGCGCAGCCAGACGCGCGCGTAATCCTTCCGGTCGACCGGCCAGGCGCGCCAGTCCGCCTCGCGGCGAGTGGCTGCCTGGCAAAGGTTGTGCGCGATCACGTCCAGATCCTCGATCGACCAAAAATCCTCCGCGGCCGCGGGGTCCGGGGCGTGGCGGCGGGCGAGCCGGGCGGCGTGCGAAAGCACGAGTCCGGAACAGGGCGGAAGGGAGCAGCCCAGCGTCACGAGCACGCCTTGCAGGCGGGAAAGCACGCCCTTGCCGCCCACCGAGTGTTCGGTGACGAGGACGGCGGCGGGTTTGCCCAGCCAGAGATCCGTGGCCTCCGCGGGCGTGGCGTCCTCCAGAAATTTTTGCAGGGACGAGCTCCACGAATCCCAGTGCGTGCCGGTTGCGAACACGAAGGCGTCGGCCGCGCGCAGCCGCGGCTCCAGGTCGGCGAAGGAGAGCGCCTCGCGGCCGGAGAGGGCGACGCGCTCCACGCGCGCGCGGCCGGCGAGACGGAGGTCGAGCGCGTCGAGCAGGCGCGAGCAGTTGCCGCCCGGTCCGGTCAGCGAGGCGTCGATCAGGAGCACGCGGGGAGGCGCCCCGTCTGTCGGTGTCAACGCGGCCGCGGGCGGTCCGGCTGGAGCGGCGGCGGGCGCGATGGTTGACGGCGGGCCGAGGCGGCGGCGCGCGACGAACAGCGCCAGTCCGAGCGCGGCGCAAACGGCGGCGGCGCGCAGCCGGCCCGCGTCGCCTCCGGCCCAGCCCGCGACACCCAGGATCGCCGCGAAGGCCCACGCCGCGACGAGGCCGACCAGAACGAGACGCCGCAGGATCTCGCCTGGCGCATGCGGCGTGGTGTCGCGCGCGACGGGTTGCTTGAGGAAATCGAAGGACATGGCGGGCGCGGCGAAAAGGCTCAGGCGAGCCTCAGGGTCATGAGGTCGCGCGTCTCCGTCGCGAAGCCCGCCCGCGCGTAGGCGGCGCGGGCGCGGGCGTTGGCGCGAGAGACTTCCAGCCTGAGGGCGTGCGCTCTGGCGGCGCGCGCCTGCCCGGCGGCGAAGGCCAGGGCGCGCCGGCCCTCGCCGCGGCCGCGGATTTCCGGCCGCAGATAAAGCTCGTCCAGCAGCAGAAAGGCTCCGCCGAACTCCAGGCTGTGTCCGCTCGTGAGCACGAGATGGCCCAGCGCGTCGTCCGCGCCGGCCGCGCGCAGCAGATGCACGGCGCCCAGCTCGGGCCGGGCCAGCAGCACGTCGAGCGCGCGGCCCTGCGTCCGGCCGTCGAAAGCGATTCCCTCCTCCGCGTAGAAATCCTCCATGAGCCCGAGCACTGCCGGGGCGTCGGCCAGGGAGGCTGGACGCCAGGAGAGGGCGCTGGTGGAGGGAAATTCGGCGGACATCCGGTTGTGAAAGGCGGGCGAAGCGAAGGGAAGCGTTTCGGGGAGGTCAAACGGAGGCCGCGCCGCACTGCGGACTGGCGCCGCGTCCCGTGTCGGCGCAAAGTGCCCGGGTTTATGGCCAGGCGCATCGACGAGCAGATCATACGAGGAGAGATCGACAACCGCGTGCGCGGCCGCGTGACCGGCCGCCTTTGGCTGTTCGGCCGCACCGAGCCGGTCGAGCTAGACCTGGAGGGCGACCCCTGGCGCGACGTGGCCGGGCATCTGTTCACCTTCACCAACCCCGCGCCCCGGGCGGGACGGCCGGGCGCGCTCGACGGACTTTCCCCGGTGCAGCGCGGCCGCGTGGGCGACATGACCGCTTCCCGGCGCGTGAAGGTGCCGGACTGCTCGCCCGAGGAGCTGAAGGCGTTGCTCGCCGCCGGCCGGCCCTTTCCCTGGCGCTGGGGCAACTGTCTTTATCTGGAATGGCACGGCGACGCCGACGGTCGCGTGGTGATCGAGAGCGCCTCCTACCGCATCGAGATCGCGCCCGATCCCGCGTGGACCATGACCGACGGAGAGGAGCGCTCGCGCCGGGCCGCCAATCAACGCTCCGCCCTCGATTCGCTGGAGCGCATGGCCTCCTCGGGCGCCCTCGCCGGGGAAGAGGACGATGCCCCCGCGAGCGACGCCGAGGCGGCCGCCGACGCGGAACAGGCGCGCATCGACCTTCTCATCGACCGCGTGGAGGCGCGCATCGCCCGCGCCATCGAGGCGGGCGAGGAGCCCGACTTCGAGCGCATCATGGAGGAGGAGCGCGCCCGGCTCCGCCGCGAGCGCGGCGAGCCCGAGCCGGAGCCGCCCGCCTCGGAGGAGGCGGCCGAGCAGGCCGAGTGGATCCAGGAAATGAACGCCGCCGCCGAGAACGCCTTGCGCGACGGCGAGACGGACCGCTGGAAAAGCGAGGGCTACGCCGACGACCGCTGGCACCCGCTGGTGCAGCGTTGCCACGCCCTCACCCTGCGCGTGCGCGCCGACGTCCGGGCGCGGGGCTGGCTCGGGGACGGGGAGGGGCCCGAGCATCCGCTGCGCATGGTGTTGAACGGCGTGATGATCGCCGGCGGCAAGCTCGCCGGCGCGCTCGGCCGGGTGTGCGACGCCTCCGACTGGCCGCCCGACGCGCTCTTCGCGGGCTCCGCCCTTACGCGGCTGAAAAAGGCCCGCGAACATCTGCGCGACGCGCTGGCCGGGCTGGACGCCGCGGACGAGCAGGACCTGGCCGACGCCGACTGGCGCCGCGAGGCGCGCGGCGAGACCGCGGAGATTCTGGACGAGGTCGTCCGCCTGATCGGCGAGGTGCGCGCGGTGCTGAGACTGCCGGACGGCGAGGCCTGAGCTGTTCCGGACGATCAGCGAAAGAAGTCGCCCGCGGCCCCTGCGCTTTCCGGCGCGGGCGCGGCGGAGGGCTTTTCGGCGACGCTTGGGCGGGAGGGCGGGATGACGGGCCGGACGGGCAC
>JAIXVY010000089.1 GCA_027482505.1 Opitutaceae bacterium
CTGCGGCCTGGATACGGGTGACAAAGCCCACGCCCGAGCCGGCGGGCATCACGTCCCAAGTGATGGTGAGACCGGGCAGACGGGGATCGCGAATGGTCCAGCGCATGGAACCGGCGCGGAAGGCGGACTCTACCTCGGAGGCCTCATGGAGCCAGAAGGCGGTGTCGCCACGGGAGACGCCGACCATGAGCGCGCCGTAGTGTCGGAAGCTGCGACAAAAGCGGGCGAAGGGGCGGTCGCCGGCGAGGACGAAGGCGTTGGTGTTGCCGACGTAGAGCGGACGGTTGTTAAAGTCGGGCAGATTGCGGCCGATGACCGCGCCGTTTTCGGCGGAGTAGCGCAGGACGGCGGCGGGCTTGGCGGCCTCGATGGATGCGGCGGCGAACGCGGTCATGGAGAAGGCTAACAGGCCTGCGGCGAGACGGAGAGCGGCTGACATGGGGCGGGTTTAGGGGGTGACGGGTTCGAGCCAGAGGCGGTCTAGGCAGAGGCCGTTTTGAGCGCCTTCCCAAGTGTAGAGCTTTAGCGTGTTGTCGCCGGAGCGGAGGGTGACGGGGCCGAGGTCGAGCTCGGTCCAATCGGCGGCGGCGGGAACGGGGAGGTGTTTGTCCCAGCGGTAGCCGCTGGCGGCGGGGTCGTCGAGGAGAGTGGAGTTATTGACCATCACCTTCAGTTTTTCCGGGCCGGCGGGAGAGCGGTAGCGTATCCGCAGTTTGTATACGGTTTCGCGAGCGGCCTGGGTCATGAAGGTGACGCCGGAGTATTTGCGTTCGAAGCCGGTGACGTAGCCCGGGCCGACGAAGCCCGGGTGCTCGCGGGCGACGTGAACATCATGGAACTGGCCGCAGGCGAGGGGGACGCAGGCGGCGTCGAGCTGGATGACTACGCGAGATGGGCCTGGGCGATGGCCGGGTGCGGCGACGCCCTCGGCGGTGGGTTTTATCGGGAGGATTCGGCCCTGGGCATCGTAGTCGAGGTAGTCGCACATCAGACTGCGGCATTCGCTGAGGCCGGTCTGCCACATGCTGTGGTGGAAGGCATACCAGCGGCCCTTGTATTTGAGGATGGAGCCGTGGTTGGTGCCGGCCTGCTTGTCGAAGTAGGGGATGTATTCGCCTTGGAAGGAGTAGGGGCCGAGCGGGTGGTCGGCGGTGGCGTAGAACATGGTCTCGGGCCAGTTGCCGTTTTTGAGGCCGGGGTAGGAGAGGTAGTATTTGCCGAGGTGTTTGTGAACCCAGGGGCCCTCGAAGACCCAAGTGAGTTGGGCGGTGAGATCCACGGTGGTGCCGGGAACGGCGTGGAGGAGGTCGTCGCTTAGTCGGCAGGCGGAGCAGGAGCCACCCTGGCCCCAGAAGAGGTAGGGCGTGCCGTCGTCCACAAAGAGGGCGGGGTCCTGGCCGATCTCCATGCCTTGGATGAAGCCGATGTCCTCGAAGGGACCCTGGGGGCGGTCGCTGACGGCGAGGCCGGTTTTGAAAAGGCCGGAGGCGCGCTCGACGGCGCAGAAGACGAGGTAGTAGCGACCTTTCCACAGAACGGCGTCGATGGCCCACATGTGGCTGATGGCCCACTTAACGTCCTTAAGGTGGAGCACCGGGCCGTAGTCGATCCAGTTGACCAAATCGGTCGACGAAAAGACGTGGTAGGACGCCATCGAGTCGTGGGTGTTGGTGCCGGGCTCGTCGTGGGAGGCGTAGATCCAGAGTCGGTCGTCGCCGGGCCAGACGTGGGCCGAGGGATCGGCGGAGAAAACCGTGGGAATAAGGGGGTTCATTTCGCGAAAAAACGTCGGGGCGCGCTGAGTTCAAAAAAGACGCAAGGCCCTTGAAGATTTAACAGCAAATCAAAAGCCCCGTGCGTGGGTTACACGCGCGGGGCGGGGATTCCATGAAAGCGGACGGATGCGAAAGGGCGCCGAGCCCGGAAGCGAAAGGCAGCTAGGCGGCCGCGAGACGGATCTGGGCCAGGAGTCCTTCGCGCAAAGCGGGAAGGGTCCACATTTCGCGGCGGTGGCCGGGAATCCAGGCGGTGATATTGGGCCAGCGCATGGAGCGCCAAGCGGCGGGATGGCGACCGGAGGAGATTTGCACCTCGGCGAGATCCTCGGTCTCGGAAGTCGACGCGAGTTTGATGAACACCTCGTCGAGCGGGAGCCAGGCGGAGGCGAGGTCGCCCACGCCGGCGCCGAGCGGGGTGAGGGTGCAGGGTTCGTAGGGGTGTTCGGAACCGCCGGGGCCCCAGACCCAGACGCGGCCGGCCCATTTTTTGTAGGCGTCCCAGTTCGGGTAGCCGCCGCAGGCGCAGTGGATGAACACGGTGGGTTTCCCGGACTCGACCCAGGTGGTGAGGGCGGCGCGAGTGGCGTCGCTGGGCTCGGGTTGGGTGTGGTAGAGCAAAAGCGCGCCGGCGTCGGCGAGGTCGGCGGAGGCGAGGCCCTTGGCGGCGTCGATCACTACGGGGGCGGCGCCGGTGAGTTCGTTGATCGCTTCGGCTATGCCTTCGCGTCCGCCGGAGCCGAAGTGTTCGTCGGCGAAGAGCACGACACGGCCGGCGGGCAGGGCGGGGCGGGGCGGGTTCTGCAAAACTTCCAGCGGGGCGAAGCCGGTCTGGAACGGAGCGTGGATCACACGGCGCAGGCGGGCGGACTCGTGCGCGGCGTAGGCGGTGCGGGTGGAGTTGGCGGTGCGAACGGCGTCGCAACGCATCGCGGCGCCGGTCTCGACGGCGTCGAAAAGGTCGAGCACGAGGGCGTGAAAATCGGTCGGACCCTCGGAGCGGGCCGGGTGCCGAGCGTAGCCGGCCTCGTTCCAGATCTCGACGTCGCCGCGGATTCGCATGAAGCCGCGGGTGCCGCGGATAAAGATGTCGCCGACCTCGCCGTGGTGATTGTGCGGACCGGTGATGAAGAGCGCCTGCCGGTCGCCTGGGTATTCGGCGAAGATGACGGACGCATTCTCCACCGCGTGCTGATAACGGCGCGAGCCGTTGTGGTCCACGCCGGCGAGCACGGAGAGCGGCGCGGCGTCGAAGAGCCAGTGGGTGAGATCGAACCAGTGCACGCTCCAGGAAAGAATGTCCCAGCCGTCGCCGACCCGGGCCTCGAGGACGGGACGTTCTCCTATGGCGCCTTGGTCGAGCAGGCGTTTGGCCAAGATATAAGGCGCGTTGTAACAGCGCTGGTGGGCGATGGCGAGGCGCGCGCCTGACTTGGCGCAGGCGGCAAGCATGGCGTCGATTTCCGCGCCTTCGAGCGCCATGGGTTTTTCGCACACGATGCCCAGCACGCCGCGGGCGGCGGCCTCTATCACCTGGGGTGCGTGGAGGCGCGGCCAAGTGCAGACGCTCACATAGTGCGGGGTGAGGGCGGCATACATGGCCTCGGTCGAGGCAAAAAGATCGGCCGGAGCGACGCCAAAGCGCTCGCCGAAAGCGCGGAGATTTTCGGGGTTGATGTCGACTGCCACCAGGCGAAGCGAAGAGTCGGCCTGACGGTAGGCGTCGGCGTGGGCATGGCCGATGGCCCAGCCTTCCTTGCCTTCGACGAATCTGCCGCAGCCTATGACGGCAGCAATGCGCGGGGAGGAGGTTTTCATGGGGGTGACAAGAGTGTCGAAGCGGAGAGGGAGGGTTATTTTCGGGAGAGAAGTCGATCGGCGTCGGGAAGACCGCGGAAGCAATGGGTCGTGGGCGGGCGGAGAGAGTCGGAGCGAGCGTCCAGACTGAGGAGCATAGCGAAAAATCGCGGGGGTGACGTTCACATCGGGCCGGTGGTAAATCGCGCACAAGTGGCTTGTGGTGAATTTCTCGCCGGCTGAGCATCCGGACATGGGGCAGCTTATTATTCAGGCGGGCAAAGGGAGCATGGCTCGTTTGGCGGCGCACCGTAACCCGGGGCTGGAGATTGTTTATGTGAGAAAGGGGCACCTGCTTTGGCAGACGGAGGGAGTCGCCGAGCCGGTGCCGCCTGGAGCGGTGTATTTTACGCTGCCCGAGCAGGAGCACGGCAGCGCGGAGGAATTCGAGCCGGGCCATGAGTGGATCTATGTCATACTGGCCCAGGGCAGGCGGGGGCCCTTGCATCCGTCGCTCGGGTTTTCCCCTTCCGAATCGGTCGAGATCGAGACGCTGTTGCGCGGGTCTCGCCGACACGCCTTTGGCGGAGGCGCTTCGATGGAGGGTTTGCTGACGGCGTTGGTCGAGGAACTGCGCGCTCCCGGCTATCTGCACGACGCCAGGGTGGCCGCGCTGGCGCGCGCGGCGGTGATCGAGCTGGCCCGGTGCGTGCGCGCGCATCAGAAGGCCGCGGCGCCGGCGGTAAGGAGCGGCGCTCAGGAGCGGGTCAGGCGGCTGGTGGCGGAAATCGCAGCCGATCCGGCGCGGGCATGGGCGCTCGGCGAGATGGCGGATCGTTGCCGGTTGGGGCGCACCCGATTCGCGGAGGTTTTCCACGAGCAGTCAGGGGAGTCCCCCACGCGCTTTCTTCAGCGCATGCGCGTCCGCGCGGCCTGTCGCCTTTTGCGGGAAACCGATCGGCCGATAACGCACATAGCGATGGAATGCGGGTTCGGCACCAGCCAATACTTCGCGCACGTGTTCAAGCGCTACACGGGTGGAACGGATGCTCGCACATACCGAAAGCAACGAAGCCGGTGATTATGATTTAACGATAACTTGCGACACGACCACGACCGGTTTAGGTGCCGGTAACTTATGCCGTTCAATTTATCCGGATTGGTCCGTCTTCTTGCGGGATTGGGGATTTTTTCCTGCGCAGCGGCTTTCAGGACTGGTGGAACCCCAACCCCGACCTGCCGCAGACCTGGGATGGCTTAAAGCAAGCCATCCTGCAGGCGATGTTGCAGGGGGATATGTTTCAGGACCCCGAAAAAGCCCAGCGCGTGCGGGAAATGCTGAAAAACATGGA
>JAIXVY010000165.1 GCA_027482505.1 Opitutaceae bacterium
CGCCTGCCGAATCTGCCCATCATCGCCATGACCGGCCTGCACGCCGAGGATCCGCGCGCCCCGCACCTGCGCCCCTTGCTGGACGACGGCACGCTGACCCTCCTGCTCGCCAAACCCTTCGACGAGACGCAACTCCTCGCCGCACTGGAACGCGCCTTGGCGACCGATTCGATGTGCCCGGCCAGGACCTGACCCGCCCGGGGGCGGCCGGCGCGCCGGCGCAAGGGCCGTAGCGAAAAAACGGATACAAACGCAACCCCAGGACGGGGCGTTAAAAACCGACTCCGGCCGCGACCCGCCCGGACAACCCGGGGCGGAGCCTGCGAAAAGGCCGCCGGAAACCAAAGCCCGGCGAAGCAAACGCGCGAGGGCGGCGCCAAAACCGGCCCCGCGCCAAGGACCGCTTCGCCGCCCCCACCGCAAACAGCCTTTTGACGTGCGGCGCCTTAGCCGCCCTCCACCGATGGCGTTATGCCCGGCGGGAGCACGCATGAACGCTGCACAAACGCCCCAAACCAAGATTGAGGCGGCTGACGCCAAGGTCACCGCATAGAGATAGGTCCATTCGGGCTAGGCACCTTAAAGGAACAGCCTCGGGCACCATACCTTGCCCAACTCCGGAAAACCATGGGAGTATATCTACTTAAATTTCAGTAAGATAACAGCTTAGTGATCTTACTTAATTTTATAAGGGCATGATTTTTAGCATGGTCGATACTGTAAAAATGTTGCTACTACTGATTACATACATACCTATTCACAGCTTTTTTAATAAGCCTGTTTTAACCTATCACTAGTGTTTACTTTTATCCTAAAGCACACATCATGAAACTGTTAAGATCCATACTGTTATTCCTAGCGTTCTGGAACCTATCCTACGCCGAGCCCGTGGCCATAAAGTTGGCCGCGCTCAAGGTCGTGGCGGCGGCCTCGCCGGAAAGCGCCGAAAAGCTGATGGAAACAGAAGATGCCGCGCCTGGAGACGTCATAGAATATCAAGCCGTCTACACCAATACGTCCTCTTCGATTGTCCGTAATCTCGTCCCCGAGATCCCCATCCCGGCCGGCTTGGTTCTTCTCACCGGTTCCGACTCCCCCAAGGCCGCCAGCGGCAGCGTGGATCGCAACACCTTCTCTCCCCTGCCCCTCCTCGACGCCGAGGGCCGGCCGCTGGCCCCCGGGCTCATCCGCGCCCTGCGCTGGCCCGCCATGGATCTGGCCGCCGGCCAGACCGTCACCCTGCGCGTCCGCGCCACCATCCCGCGCTAAGCCCACCCGCCCTCTCATCCCGTTTTCCATCAACACCCTTCCTCCATAGCATATGAAATCCAGCACGTCTAAACTGCTCGCCCTCGTGGCGCTCGGCTTGGCCGGTCTCGGCCTCTTGGCCCGCGCCGCCCTGCCCCTCGCCAACACGCCCATCGGCAATCAGGCCAAGGCCACCTACACGGACAACTCCAACGTCGTCCGCGAGGTGTTCTCCAACACCGTCATCACCCGCGTCCTTCAGGTCTACGCGCTCGACCTGGAGCAAAACAACAGCCGCCTGGGCACGCCCGGCAGCCAGGTCTACTTCCCCCACACCGTCACCAACCTCGGCAACGGCAACGACACGATCAGCCTGAGCGCCACCAACGCCGGCCCGGTCAATCTGACCAACCTCAACATCTATCCCGACGCCAATCAGGACGGCCTGCCCGACAACTACACGCCCATCACCAGCACCTCCAGCCTCGCCCCCGGCGCCGGCTTCCACTTCGTCGTCGTAGGCATCGTGCCCCCGTCCGCCACCGCCGGCCAGACCGGCGGCGTCACCGTCGTGGCCAACTCCAGCGACATCGCCACCACGACCTCGGCCACCGACACCAACAACGACACCTTCACGGTCACCAACAACGCCGTGATGCAGGTCACCAAGGCCATCGACACCCCCGCCGGCATCCCCGGCACCACCCCGGTGAAGTATACCATCACCTACACCAACACCGGTAACAGCGCCGCGACCAACTTCACCATCACCGACACCATCCCCGCCGGCATGACCTACCGCGCCGGCTCCGCGCGCTGGTCCGTCATCCCCTCCACCACCCTCACCGACGCCAGCAACTCCGACAACCAGTCCGGCATCATCTTCGACTTCGGCGTCACCACCGCGGGCAGGGCCACCTACGTCGTCGCCAACGTCCCCGCCGGCGAATCCGGCTTCGTCACCTTCGAGGTCTCCGTCAACACCGGCATCGCCCCGCAGATCATCCCCAACACCGCCGTCTATAACTTCATCACCGGCGGCAGCCCCACCGGCCCCTTCAACTCCAACACCGTGCCCTTCCAGGTGCTCCAGGTCGCGGGCGTAAATCTTGACGGCGACACCATCGCCAACGCCAACGCCGGCGACACCATCGCGTTCAACAACGTGCTCACCAACACCGGCACCGGCGTCGACACCTTCGACATCACCCTCGGCTCCAGCACCTACCCCGTCGGCACCACCTTCCAGCTCTTCCAGTCCGACGGCGCCACCCCCATGACCGACTCCAACGGCAACGGCGTGCCCGACACCGGTCCCGTCGCCGCCGGCGCCACCTACAACGTCGTCATGAAGGCCGTCCTCCCCGGCAACGCCGTCAACGGCTCCGGCCCCTTCAGCGTCACCAAGACCGCCCGCTCCACCTTCAACCCCGCCGTCACCGACACCGGCGACGACGTGCTGACCCTCATCAACGGCGCCTCGGTCGACCTCACCAACAACGCCGCCGCCGGCAACCCCGGCGCCCTCGGCGCGGGCGCCAACTCCGGCGACAACAACGCCACCCGCATCGTCACCAACAACGCCAATCCGGCCGCCACCACCACCTTCACCCTCGTCGTGAAGAACACCGGCCCGAATCCCGACAGCTTCAACCTGCTCGCCGACGACGACGGCACCTTCGGCTCCGTAAACGACCTCCCCGTCGGCTGGACCGTCGTCTTCAAGAACGCCTCCGGCACCGTCGTCTCCAACACCGGCGTCATCGCCGCCGGCGCCAGCGCGACCTTCAACGCCGAGATCTTCGTGCCCTCCGGCACCACCCCAGGCGCGCGCGACATCTACTTCCAGTCCCGCTCCCCGGTCACCCTCGCAGGCGACATCATCCGCGACGCCGTCTCGGTGAACACCATCCGCAGCATCACCATCCAGACCGACAACGTCGGCCAGACCTTCCCCGGCGGCTCCGTCGTCTATGAGCACATCCTCACCAACAACGGCAACGTCGTCGAAGGCTCCAACGGCGGCGCCGGCACCAGCACCCTCACCTTCGCCCTCGCCGACACCCTCTCCGGCATCGGCTTCACCTCCGTCACCTACTACGACCTGCCCTCCTCCGGCACCGTCGGCGCCCTCGACGCGGGCGACCCCGTCCTCGTCTCCGGCCTCGCCGCCGTCAAACCCGCCGGCCTCGCCCCCGGCGAGCAGGCCCGCCTCTTCGTGAAGGTCTTCGCCCCCCTCGGCGCGCCCGACGGCGCCGTCAACGCCACCACCATCACCGTCACCACCGCCGGCGTCATCAACACCATCGCCGCTCCCGCCGCCCAGGCCAACTCAGACACCACCAGCGTCATCCGCGGCGACCTCACCATCCTCAAGGAGCAGGCCATCGACACCGACAACGACGGCGACAAGGACGACGAGACCTTCGTCACCACCCAGCTCGCCGCCAAACCCGGCCAGGTGATCTTCTACCGCATCACCGTCCGCAACGACGGCTCCGCCAACGCCACCGGCATCACCGTCAACGACAGCGTGCCCTCCAACACCACCTACGAGAGCAACCTCGACGGCGCGGCCGCCATCACCGGCAGCGGCACCGTGAACACCGTCACCACCGCCCCCGCGGACGAAGCCTCCGGCGCCTTCCTGTTCACCATCGGCACCCTGGCCCCCACCCAGTCCTCCGTCATCACCTTCGGCGTCCAGATCGACCAGTAAGCCGACCCGGCCCGAAAACTCGGCGGGCGCCGCGGCCATGAACCGCGCGCCCGCCTCTGCGCATCATGTCCGGCGCGCCCTCTCGGCGCCCGGACATGACTTCGCACGGCGGCCAACGTGACGATACGCCCTCAGTGGCGCTTTCTGATCATCGCCATCCTCTGGATGGCTGGCTTTGCCATGCCCTCCGCGCTGCGCGCCACGCCGGCGCCCGGCACCGTCATCCGAGCCCAGGCCTTTCTCAACTACGTCGACCCCGCGCTGTTCATCGGACGCGACACCCCCTCCAACATCGTCCAGGCCGTGGTCCTCGGCGCCCCCGGCCTCCAACTCGTCCGCGATCAGACGCTCACCCGCACCCCCGGCAGCTTCTTCACCTTCGCCCACACCCTCTCCAACACCGGCAACATCGACGGCGCCTACGTCGTCACCCCCGCCCTCGCCCCCGGCGCCCCCTTCTCGCTGCTCAACCTCGCCCTCGTCATCGACACCAACCGCAACGGAGTGATCGACACCGGCGAAACCCGTCTCCCCTTCGCGCCCCACACCCTTTCCATCCCGCCAGGCGCCTCCGTCGACTTTATCCTCACCGGCCAGCTCGAGCCCGTCCTGCCCGATTCCGTCCCCGACCTCTCCGCCGCCACCTTCACCTTCTCCGCCCACGAGACCGTCGCCAACCTCTCGGCCGCCAACACCGACATCCTTCGCGTCTCCCGCGACTCCACCGACGCCGGCTCCCTCCAGCTCAACAAGGCCGTCAGCCCCTCCGTCGCCCCCCGCGACACCACCGCCGTCTACACCATCACCGGCACCAACAACTACTCCACCGCCCTCCAGCCCATCAACATCACCATCGACGGCGTCCCCCGCTCCCGCGTCGTCGTCCGCGACGAGATCCCCGCCAACCTCGTTCTCGAAGCCATCCTCGACACCAACGGCGCCACCCCCCTCTACCGCCTCGCCGGCGCACCCCGCCACGCCTACGTCACCACCCCGCCCGCCGACCTCACCCTCGTCAGCGCCGTCGCCTGGGCCTTCGAGCAGATGGGCCCCAGCTTCTCCTTCTCCGTCTCCTTCCGCGTCCGCGTCGGCCTCAACGCCACCGGCCAGATCCCCAACACCGCCACCGCCTCCTTCAACCGCTCCGGCCTCGGCCTCGACGTCGATTCCAACGTCGCCCTCCTCAACGTCCCCTCCGAGCCGCCCGCCATCCGCTACTACTACGACAACACCTTCACCCGCGTCATCGACTCCACCCGCCTCGGCGCCGACCTCTTCCTCCAGGCCGACGCCGGCGCCTGCAACACCAGCGCCGACACCATCCAGTTCGTCACCATCATCATCAACAACCCCCGCAACGGCGACGTCATCATCATCCACGACGTCGCCGAGACCGGGCCCAACACCGGCAGCTTCCGCATCCTCCCCTACGTCCGCACCGAGGACGAGTTTCTCCACCCCGTAAACCCCTCCGACGACATCCTCCAGACCCGCCCCCGCGACGAACTCGTCGCCGAGATCGTCGGCTGCGGCGGCGTCACCGTCCGCACCCGCATCCTCATCGACCCCGCCGGCATCGTCTACGACTCCCGCACCAACGAGCCCGTCGCCGGCGCCACCGTCACCCTCTACGACGCCTCCTCCGGCCTCCTCGCCCCCGTCCTCGGCGACGACCTCTCCCCCGCCCCCAACCCCGTCGTCACCGGCGCCGACGGCGCCTTCCGCTTCCCCCTAGTCTCCCCCGGCTCCTACCGCATCGATGTCACCCCGCCCGCCCTCTACTCCTTCCCCAGCGTCATCCCCGGCGGCCTCCAGCCCGCCGGCCGCCGCTTCGTCGTCCCCTCCTCCCTAGGCGGCGCCTTCCCCGTCAACGCCTCCACCGGCCCCGTCTTCCTCGACCTCCCCCTCGACACCGCCAGCGGCGACGGCCTCGTCCTCGAAAAGAAGGCTTCCCGCGACACCGCCGAGATCGGCGAATCCGTCATCTATACCCTCAACCTCGCCAACTCCTCCGGCGCCCCCTTCAACGGCACGCACATCGACGACCGCCTCCCCCTCGGCTTCCGCTACGAACCCGGCACCGCCACCCGCGACGGCTCGCCCGCCCCAGACCCCGCCGGCGGCGTCGGCCCCGCCCTCCGCTTCCCCGTCGGCACCCTCGCCGACGGCGCCTCCGTCACCTTCACCTACCGCGTCCGCCTCACCCCCGGCGCCGAAAAAGGCGACGGCGTCAACACCGCCCGCGCCACCTCCCTCGGCCCCCCGGTCCTCCTCTCCAACCTCGCCCGCGCCCGCGTCCGCGTCGAACTCGGCGTCTTCGACCCCCGCTCCGTCATCATCGGCACCGTCTTCGTCGACACCGACCGCGACACCATCCAGGACCCCGGCGAACCCGGCGTCCCCGGCGTCCGCCTCGTCCTCGAGGACGGCACCTACGCCATCACCGACGACGAGGGCCAATACTCCATCTACGGCCAGCGCGCCGTCACCCACGCCCTCAAGCTCGACGAGGCCACCCTCCCCCCCGGCGCCACCCTCGGCGGCGAAGGCCCCCGCTTCGCCGGCCACTCCGGACTCCGCTTCGTCGACCTCAAGAAACACGAGCTCCACAAGGCCAACTTCACCCTCGTCGACCCCACCCCCGCCCTCCTCGCCGCCATCGAGGCCCGCCGCGCCCAGATCGACCTCTGGCGCCCCGAACTCGAGACCGCCCTCCGCACCCAGTTCAACGCCGACGGCTCCCGCCCCCTCCTCAGCGACGTCGAGAGCCGCGAGGCCTCCGGCGTCGTCGGCACCGGCGCCGGCTCCTCCTCCTCCTCAGGCTTCGAACAAGTCCTCCCCCGCGGCACCCTCACCGCCGCCAATTCCTCCCTCCCCCCCTCGCCCGTCGCCCCCGTCCCCGCCCTCGACCTCGAGGCCCTCGTGCGCGACATCGACGACGACTCCCCCGACTTCATCGGCCTGAAGGACGGCGACACCCTCCCCCGCGACCTCCTCACCGTCCGCGTCAAGGGCGCCCGCGAGGCCTCCCTCGCCCTCCTCGTCAACGGCGCCCCCGCCCCCGAGTCCCGTATCGGCAAAGCCATTACACGCGCCGAGCCCCCCCTCCAGGCCGCCGAATACGTCGCCCTCCGCCTCCAGCCCGGCATCAACACCCTCGAGCTCGTCCAGTCCGACCTCTTCGGCAACGTCCGCGCCCGCAAATCCATCACCGTCGTCGCCCCCGACAGCCTCGCCCGCCTCGAACTCTCCTTCTCCACCCTCGAACCCAAGGCCGACGGCCGCACTCCCGTCGAGGTCTCCGTCCGCGCCGTCGACGCCAAGGGCGTCCCCGTCACCGCCGACCTCCCCCTCACCCTCGAGACCACCCTCGGCCGCTGGCAGGCCGACGACATCAACCCCCGCGAACCCGGCCTCCAGGTCAACCTCCGCGACGGCGCCGCCACCTACCGGCTCCTCCCCCCCATCACCCCCGGCGAGGCCGACCTCGTCGTCTCCTCCGGCACCCTCAAGGCCGACCGCCGCCTCGTCTTCCTCCCCGAGCTCCGCCCCATGATCGCCACCGGCGTCATCGAGGGCCGCTTCATGCTCTCCGACCTCGCCTCCAACCAGCTCCTCCCCGCCAACCCCTCCGACGCCTTCGAGGAAGAGCTCCGCGAACAGGCCGGCATCGGCGACGACGGCACCGGCTCCGGCCGCGCCGCCTTCTACCTCAAGGGCAAGGTCAAGGGCGACGTCCTCCTCACCCTCGCCTACGACTCCGACAAACGGAAGGACGACGTGAAACTCTTCCGCGACATCGACCCCGACGCCTACTACCCCGTCTACGGCGACTCCTCCACCCGCGGCTACGACGCCCAGTCCACCGGCAAACTCTACGTCCGCCTCGACAAAGGCCGCTCCTACGCCCTCCTCGGCGACTACTCCACCCGCGCCAACTCCGAGGTCCGCCAGCTCGGCGACTACAACCGCGCCTTCAACGGCGTCCGCCTCCAGCACGAAAACAAACGCCTCCGCGGCGGCCTCTGGGCCAGCGACGCCTCCACCCGCCAGGTCGTCCGCGAGATCCCCGGCAACGGCACCTCCGGCCCCTACGACTTCACCGCCGCCGCCGGCCTCATCAACTCCGAGACCGTCGAGATCCTCGTCCGAGACCGCAACCAGACCTCCGTCATCCTCTCCACCCGCACCCTCGCCCGAAACGTCGACTACGACTTCGAGCCCTTCACCGGCCGCGTCCTCCTCCGCCGCCCCCTCGCCTCCGTCGACTCCAACTTCAACCCCCAGTCCCTCCGCATCACCTACGAGGTCGAGACCGGCGGCGACAAATTCTGGGTCTACGGCGGCGACGTCTCCGTGAAACCGACCGAACGCGTCGAGGTCGGCGGCTCCTTCGCCCGCGACGAAAACCCGATCGACCCCTACGACCTCCAAAGCGTCAACGCCACCGTCCAGCTCTTCGAGGGCAACATCCTCATCGCCGAGGGCGCCCGCAGCGAGACCCTCGCGGACGGCATCGGCTACGCCGGCCGCCTCGACTACCGCCACAAATCCGAGAAGACCGAGGCCCGCGTCTTCTACGGCGAGACCGAGACCTCCTTCGTCAACCCCTCCTCCCAGCTCTCCTCCGGCCGCGTCGAGGCCGGCGCCAAGGTCACCCGCGACCTCGCCCCCCGCACCCAGCTCATCGGCGAGGCCGTCTACACCGCCGACCAGGCCGGCGTCACCGACCAGCGCCAGGGCGCCCGCCTCGACGTCGCCCACACCCTCCCCAACCAGGTCAAGCTCACCTTCGGCGGACGCGCCAGCGAGGAGAACATCACCTCCTTCTCCGGCGGCCCCGGCGGCGACGAGCAACTCATCTCCGTCCGCAGCCTCCGCGCCCGCGTCGACACCCCCCTCCCCCGCGCCCCCCAGGCCACCGTCTTCGGCGAATACGAGCAAAACATCCTCTCCGCCGACCAGCGCGTCGTCGCCGCCGGCGGCAACTACCAGGTAAACACCAAGACCCGCCTCTACGCCCGCCACGAGTTCATCTCCACCCTCGGCAGCCCCTTCGAGCTCAACTCCAGCCAGCGCAACAACCGCACCCTCTTCGGCCTCGAGACCGAGTATCTCCGCGACGCGTATTTCTATAATGAATACCGCGTCCGCTCCGCCATCGACGGCGGCCAGTCCGAGGCCTCCACCGGCCTCCGCAACGACTGGTCCGTCGCCGACGGCCTCCGCCTCAACACCACCTTCGAGCGCGTCACCCCGATCGAGGCCGGCTCCGCCGGCTCGCCCGCCGTCGAAAGCGAATCCACCGCCGCCACCCTCGGCGCCGACTACACCCGCCCCGCCGACTGGAAGGCCACCGGCCGCCTCGAGGGCCGCTGGGGCGAAAGCTCGGACAACTACCTCAACACCCTCGGCTACGCCCGCAAGCTGAACGACCAGTGGACCTACCTCGGCCGCACCATCCTCGCCACCCAGCTCGGCGAGCCCTCCGGCGCCTCCCCCGCCCAGCCCGACATCTGGCAGGGCCGCGTCCTCTCCGGCCTCGCCTGGCGCCAGACCAAGGAGGACGTCTGGAACGCCCTCTTCCGCCACGAATACAAATACGAGCGCGGCTCCCTCAACCTCGGCTCGCCCGACCTCGTCCGCCAGGTCCACGTCCTCGCCACCAGCGTCAACTACCAGCCCGACCCCAAGTGGATCTTCGCCGGCCACTACGCCACCAAGTTCGTCCAGGAACGCTACGACTTCAGCCCCGGCGCCGACTACGTCGCCCACCTCCTCGCCGGCCGCGTCATCCACGAGTTCCACCGCCGCTGGGACGCCGGCATAAACTGGGCCGTCACCTTCTCCGACTCCTTCGCCAACCAGCAGTGGGCCCTCGGCCCCGAGATCGGCTTCATCTTCACCAAGAACGCCCGCATCGGCCTCGGCTACAACATCGTCGGCTTCGACGATCGCGACTTCGACGCCGCCGCCACCTCCCGCGGCCTCTTCCTCAGCATCCGCGTCAAATTCGACGAGAACCTCATCAAGTGGGCCCGCTTCGACGACCAGGAAGACCAGCCATGAGCCCGCATCGCCTCCTTTTCCTTCCCGTGCTCGCCGTCCTCCAGGCCCTCGCCCGCCTCCTCGCCCCGCGCCGCCCCGCCCCACCGTCCCTCCGCCCCTCCGGCGCTCCGGCGCTCCGTCGCTCCGCCTCCCTCGGCCTCCTCCTCGCCCTCACGCCGCCCGCCCTCTTCGCCGCCGCCACCCTCGGCACGCCCTCCACCACCTTCACCGCCGCCGAGTCCGGCCGCGCCTTCATGACCGTCGGCGGCGTGTGGAACGGCTCCGCCGAGGTCACCAACACCACCGGCGACACCTTCACCGTCACCTTCACCAACACCGGCGACGCCACCGCCTTCGACCTCGCCCCCCGCGTCGTCCTCCCCGCCAACTTCACCCGCGTCGGCACCATGACTGTCTCCGCCACCAGCGGCACCCCCGTCATCTCCGCCACGCCGGGCACCACCGGCACCATCGACGTCAACCTCGGCGGCTACGACCTCCCCGCCGGCGCCTCCCTCACCCTCTCCTTCGGGCTGCGCACCTCCTCCACCATCGTCTCCGGCACCTACCAGATCGCCTACTCCGCCGCCTTCGCCGCCACCAACGGCGCCGCCCTCGGCGCCTACTCCGCCCCCGCCCAGCAAAACATCCTCGTCCAGGCCGGCGACACCACCATCAACATCACCCCCAAGCAGCAGACCAGGGCCGTCGGCGAAAACGCCGCCTTCACCGTCACCGTCACCAACACCGGCCTCGGCGGCCTCTTCGACGTCACCATCGACGAAGCCTCCATCTACCCCTCGGGCAACAACCTCCAGTTCGTCTCCCTCACCAAGACCGCCCCCGCCCTCGCCGCCTCGTCCGCCAACGGCGGCTCCCGCCTCACCCTCCCCTACCTCGCCCCCGGCCAGGTCTTCACCGCCGACGTCGTCGCCACCGTCCTCTCCTGCGGCACCATCGTAAACAACGTCACCAGTATCCACCGCGCCGATACCAACCCGGTCTCCGACTCCGGCCCCGTCCAGCTCGACCTCCGCCAGCCCCTCGTCGACTACACGCCCCCCGCCGTCGCCCTCGATTACAACACGTCCGTCCCCGTCACCATCCCGGTCCAGAACACCGGCCTCGGCTCCGCCCGCGTCTTCCGCCTCCAGTCCAACCTCCCGTCCCTGCCCCTCGCCCTCTCCAACCTCGGCGCCGGCTGGTCCTACGATTCCGTCACCGGCCTCTTCACCTACACCGCCAACTCCGGCGTCATCGCCAACGGCGCCACCGTCAACCTCACCTTCAACCTCGCCGCCGCCAACCCCTGCACCGCCTCCGGCGCCGGCGCCATCACCTACACCGCCCTCTACGAAAACGGCTGCGGCGACGCCTACTCCATCCCCATCCGCACCCAGACCGTCTCCGCCCCGACCAACGCCCCCTCCCTCTCCCTCGCCAAGACCGTCAACTCCAGCCGCATCGCCGTCCTCGAGTCCGGCTTCTACACCATCACCCTCTCCGCCGCCAACCCCGGCAACATCGGCACCGCCAACATCACCCTCACCGACGTCCTCCCCGCCCAGGTCGACTACGTCTCCCACTCCACCGCCACCGGCGCCGCCTCCT
Source organism: Opitutaceae bacterium (assembly GCA_027482505.1). GTDB lineage: Bacteria > Verrucomicrobiota > Verrucomicrobiia > Opitutales > Opitutaceae > IMCC26134_A. The sequence goes on from JAIXVY010000165.1 coordinate 11,627, forward strand.
ACAACGCCGCCACCCGCACCGTCACCTGGACCGTCCCCGTCAACACCCTCGGCACCGCCCGCACCCTCCAGATCAATTTCGCCGTCGCCAACGACCCCTGCAACGCCGGCCTCCAGCCCGTCAACACCGTCAACACCTCCAACGTCGTCACCTCCCGCGGCTGCACCCTCAACGCCTCCGCCTCCGTCTCCTTCCTCATCTCCAACAACCCCGGCCTCGTCGCCTCCCAGTTCTTCGACCTCTCCTCCCCCCCCGCCGCCGGCGCCGCCTACGAGACCGGCAACGCCGACGCCGCCCCCCTCGGCACCCGCGGCACCGGCGAAGGCGAGTTCCTCCGCTTCGAAGCCGGCTACGCTTTCGGCCCCGCCTACCCCGGCACCTGGGCCGGCTCCACCTACACCGACGCCTTCGGCGGCGTCGCCCAGATGGTCCTCTCCTCCGGCTCCCTCACCGTCGAGAGCCCCTCCTTCAACGGCGGCGCCCCCGTCGCCGTCCCCGGCGCCTCCATCACCACCCTCTCCCCCGGCTTCCGCATCGACCTCTCCTTCCTCGCCGGCCCCTCCTTCTTCAACTCCGCCAACGTCGCCGGCCGCTCCGTCACCTTCCGCTACCGCGCCACCGCCCCCGACTCCGCCATCACCACCGGCTCCTCCCGCGCCGTCACCCACCTCACCACCTTCGACCTCGCCGGAGCCGGCGGCTCCACCTCCGGCGCGTGCAACACCCCCACCCGCTCCACCTTCGTCCAAGGCGCCTTCTACTCCCTCGCCCGCGCCCAGGCCGATGTCGCCCTCTCCCTCCCCTCCATCCTCGAGGTCTGCAAAGACGAGACCCTCACCCTCACCGTCTCCAACGCCAACGCCCTCCAGGCCCGCAACGTCCGCGTCACCCTCCTCAACTCCGGCACCCCCTACACCTACGACACCTCCGTCGCCCCCGTCTACGGCGGCGCCTTCTCCGCCGGCACCATCACCCACGCCGCCAACGCCGGCGTGAACCCCACCTTCACCTTCACCGGCGGCGCCCTCTCCGCCAACGGCACCATCCAGCTCCGCGTCCGCCGCGCCGCCAACGGCAACACCACCGCCACCGCGCTCACCGCCCGCGTCGACTTCGACTCCTCCGACTCCGCCGCCGACGGCGCCAACCGCGTCTACAACACCACCGGCTCCTACACCCCCTCCGCCGTCCGCAAGGCCAACCTCGCCGTCACCGTCACCCCCGGCTCCCTCACCGTCACCGGCGCCACCATCACCTACGTCACCTTCGTCACCAACACCGACGCCGGCGCCGCCTACGGCTCCCTCCTCACCAACACCCTCCCCGTCGGCATCACCGTCAACACCAACGCCACCAACGCCGCCAACCCCTCCTACCCCGTCTCCACCTCCGCCGGCCCCGGCGGCCGCCAGACCCTCACCTGGGCCCTCGGCAACATCGCCTCCGGCGCCACCATCCCCATCACCCTCGTCGCCGACGTCGGCGTCATCCCCGGCTGCGCCATCGCCCTCGATTCCGCCATCGACCGCATCCAGGCCTCCTGGGGCTGCGACTCCAACGTCTTCGCCACCGTCACCCGCGCCTCCCCCGCCTACGTCTTCCCCTCCGGCAAGATGCAGGTCGTCCACGACTCCACCCAGACCGTCGCCCGCCTCTGCTCGCCCGGCAAAATCGTCATCGTGGTCAAAAACACCGGCCCCACCAACATCCTCGGCGTCACCGTCCGGGAAGTCCTGAACGAGACCCTTTCCTTCTTCTCCATCAGCGGCTCGGTCCAATACCGCCTCAACGGCGGCGCCCTCCAAACCGCCCTCGCCGCCCCCTCCGGGGCCGGCACCACCGCCTCCCCCTTCGCCTGGACCTCCGCCCAGATCCCCGCCCTCGCCCAACTCGTCCCCGTCGGCGTCTCCGGCACCAACCAGGTCGACATCGAGTTCAACCTCGCCGCCACCGAAGCCCTCGCCGGCAACAACCCCGTCCTCTCCGCCTCCGCCTCCGCCACCATCTCCTGCGGCTCCGCCGTCTCCTCCCCCGCCCAGCCCTTCACCATCCCGATCGAACGCCCCGTCGTCTCCGTCGCCAAGACCGGCCGCAACATCACCGCCAACCCCTCCGCCGCCTTCGCCGAGACCGTCTACGGCGGCCGCGACGACATGGTCGAATGGCGCCTCGTCGTCTCCAACACCGGCAACGCCACCGCCGACAACCTCCGCCTCTCCGACGCCCTCACCGGCTCCGGCTCCGGCAACACCGCCGTCATCAACGGCCCCGGCCTCGCCGCCAACACCGCCCTCGTCTCCGGCCAGGTCCTCTCCCTCCCCTCCCTCGCCGCCGGCGCCTCCGCCACCTACACCATCACCGAGGTCCTCGGCTCCACCTGCGTCACCGGCGCCCGCAACGCCAACATCTCCTGGGGCTGCGTCTCCAACGGCGCCGCCGTCGCCTCCAACGTCACCGCCCCCGGCACCCCCGCCGACCCCGCCACCATCGTGATGCTCCCCGACATCACCGCCGGCACCCAGCTCACCCAGACCATCACCCCCCTCGCCGGCGGCCGCGCCCGCGTCGTCGTCAACATCACCAACAACGGCGGCACCGCCTACAACCCCGTCGTCACCGCCACCATCCCCGCCGGCTCCACCTTCGACGCCACCTCCACCCCCGTCTTCGGCGGCGTCGTCGCCGACATCACCGGCCTCTCCACCAACTCCGCCGACCCCGCCTTCCCCGTCTTCACCTTCACCGGCCCCGGCGCGCCCCACCTCCTCCGCTTCGGCGAGACGCTCTCCATCACCTACTACATCCGCCCCACCGCCTTCGACACCGCCCAGGCCTCCACCTTCCCCGCCCTCGCCACCTCCGAGCCCGAGCCCTCCCTCGACCCCGCCCGCCCCGCCTCCGCCAACCTCTCCGCCCGCGTCGACTACACCACCAGCTGCGGCGCCGCCCAAAACTCCACCAACACCGTCACCTACGACCCCCTCACCCCCGACCTCGACGTCGTCACCATCCCCGGCTCCGCCATCCTCACCACCTCCACCGCCGCCACGAACTACGACTTCGTGATCCGCAACAGCGGCGACCAAAGCTCCGTCGCCAACTTCATCCGCATCCTCGTCCGCGTCGGCAAGGGCTGGAGCTTCTCCGGCAACCCCGCGATCACCTCCCCGCCCGGCACCGCCATCTCCGGCCTCTCCGCCCCCGTAGTCGACGCCTCCAACCCCGACTACACCGATTTCACCTACACCCTGCCCGACACCTTCACCCTCGCGCGCCCCGCCTCCGGCAACTCGCCCGACATTCGCGTCCGCCTCCCCTCCGCCACCGTTCTCGACAACGGCACCTCCCTCGCCTTCCGCGTCGAACCTCGCGGCGAGGCCCGCGGCGAAGACGGCGTCACCACCTTCGGCAACCACTCCCTCGACCGCGCCGCCGCCCGCTTCCTCGGCGTAAACGTCTCCAAGAACATCCAGTCCACCAGCGAGGCCGAAAGCGCCCAGACCCTACCCACCACCGCCGACGTCCTTGTCGGCGAAGAAGTCACCTACCGGCTCCGCGCCAAATTCTTCGGCGCCGAGGGCGGCTCCTCCGTCACCGGCATCACCGTGCGCGACACCCACGCCGACTTCGACAACAACCCCCACACCAGCCTCGGCTACGTCGGCCACGCCCTCACCGCCGCCAACCTCATCACCCCCCCCCCCCCCCCCCCCCCCCCCCCCCCCCCGGCCCCCCCCCCCCCCACCCGCCCCCCCCCCCCCC
>JAIXVY010000434.1 GCA_027482505.1 Opitutaceae bacterium
CCGTCCCCGTTCCGGCCCGCCGGCCGTCGGCGACACGCTCTCAAACCCCGACGAAATCGACATGAAGAACAGCCAACTCGCCCTGCTCGTCGCCGCCATTCTCGGCGGCGCGGCCCTCATCGCCGTGAGCAATCTTTCGCTCGCCCGCTCCGTGCGCGAGGCGATCGCGGCGGCCCCGGCCTCCACGTCCGCGCACGCCGCCGCGCCGGTTCCGGCGACCCGGCCCGTGATCGCGCTCACCCCCAAGGCCAAGGCGGACCCCTATTTCGTCTCTTGCAAGCAAGGCGCGGACGAGGCCGCGGCCGAACTGGGGGTCGAGCTGCTGTGGGACGCGCCCACCGATCCCGATCCCGCGAAGCAGACCGAGGTGGTCGAGGCCTGGATCACGCGCGGGGTCGACGCCATCGCCGCCAGCTGCGCCAGCCCCGAAGCACTCTCCTCCGTGCTGCGCAAGGCCCAGGCGCGGGGAATCGACGTCGTGTCGTGGGACGCCGACGCCAAGCCCGACGCGCGCGCGTTTTTCGTCAATCAGGCCACGGCCGAGGGCATAGGCACGACTCTCGCCGACGAGGGCGCTCGCCTCGCCGGCGGCTCCGGCCGCTACGCCATCATCACCGCCTCGCTTACCGACTCGAACCAGAACGATTGGATCAAGTTCATCAAGGCGCGCATGGCGGAGAAGCATCCCGGCATGAGCCTCGCGGCCATCCATCCCTCCGAAGGCCAGCGCGATCGCGCCATGACGGAGGCGCGCAACATTGTTCGCGCCTATCCCGATGTGAAGGTGATCATCGCCGTCGCCGCGCCCGCCGTGCCCGGCGCCGCCGAGGCGCTCAAGCAGGAGAACCGTCGCGATGTGAAGCTCACCGGCCTCTCCGTGCCCAGCCTGTGCAAGGCCTATGTCCACGAAGACTGGATACAGAGCATCGTGCTCTGGAACACCAAGGATCTCGGCTACCTCACCGTCCGCACGGCCCATGCCGTCCAGTCGGGCGCGCTGCGCGCCGGCGCCACGGAATTTTCCGCCGGCCGTCTGGGCACGCTGAAGGTGGAGGGCGACCAGGTCGTCCTGGGTAAGCCTTTCATTTTCGACGCCGGCAACATCGACCAATTCAACTTCTGACAACGACGGGACGAAGGGGCGTGCACCCCAGACGGCCCCTGAGACGGCAGGATTAACGGCGTAATAAGGCTTAGTTGCCTTTGCTTGGGTAACCCAGGCCTGTTCGGTGCGTTGACTCCTGGGGGACGGGCGTCATCCCGGGACGTCCACCCCCCGTAGATGAAGGACTCGCCCCTTAGTCCGTTGACCATTCAATTCAGCCTGCCGCTTAAACACCCAAAGGCGGAAGACGCCTTGCGACGCCTAGTGGGCCGTTGGAAGCCGGATGAGGCGACCTGCCTGCGAGGCGAGGACCGGCAGGAGTGGAAACTGTCTTTTTCCAAATTAGCCACGGCGGAGGCATCCGCGCATGCGGACGCGCTTTTTGACGAGGTCGGCGTCGAGCGACTCGTCGTGAAAGCGGGCGAAAGTCGTTTCGTCCATGAGCCCGGCGACGCGCCCGGTTCCTTCGCCGCCAAGCTGCGGCGTTGTTAACGCCAAGGCCTCGTTTCACCCGTCTAAAATAAAAACCGCCGGGCGAGGCCGGCGGTTGAAATCGAAAGAAGAGTCGCTCGCGAGACTCAGGCAAGGCCCTTGGCCTTGAGCAGCGCGGCAAGCTCCGCTTGGTCGGCCTGGCCTTGCACGGTGTTGAGCAAGCCGAGGACCTTGAGGCGATCCTCGGGGCCGCAGCTGGAGATCTCGACCATCCAGTCCTCGGATTTGGGCGCGGAGACGATGATCTCGTCGGACCAGGCGATGACCTCGGCGGCGTCGATGACGCCGGAGGTGATGCCCTTGATGTAATACTCGGCCTTGGTGCGGTAGTTCATGGAGCGTGCGACATTTGGCCGCGGCGGCGCGGTGCCAAGGGGGAAAACACGGCGGCGCGCTCGCACGCCTGCGGCCACCGTTGATTCGCGCCCCAGGGAATGGGCGGTTGCTTCGGCTGGCGGCTCGATTCACGAAGGTGAGCATGAGCGTGCAGCACACCTTCGCCCCCGCAGGAACGGACTCCGCCTCGTTCTATGAGGCGTTAAACGCGGAGTTGGACGCGCACCTGACGGGCGAGCGCGACTGGCTGGTCAATCTGGCCAACGCGTCAGCGCTGCTCGCGCTGCGCTTGCCCGGGCTCAACTGGGCCGGCTTTTACCTCTTGCGCGGCGGCGTGCTGCTGCTCGGCCCCTTTCAGGGCAAGCCGGCCTGCACCCGCATCAAGCTCGGCCGCGGGGTGTGCGGCACCACCGCGGCGCGCCGCGAGACGACGGTCGTGCCGGATGTGCACGCTTTCCCCGGGCACATCGCGTGCGATCCGGCCTCGGCCAGCGAGATCGTGGTGCCCCTGCTTGCCGGAGATCGCCTGCTTGGCGTGCTCGACCTTGATTCGCCGCGGACCGGCCGCTTCGACGAGGCGGACGCGCGGGGGCTGGGTGAATTTGCCCGACGCCTCGTCGCCGGAACGGACTGGCCGGTCTGGGATTAAGGCCCACGACGGCGGCGGGATGTCGGGCGGCGCCACGAAAAATCCCGCCGGCGGCGAGGCTCGGCGGGATTGTCAAGGGGGGCGCGCCCGCGGCCGGGCGGCGCCGGGGCTTAGAGGGCGGCGAGGGCGGCGCTGAGCGTGGCGCTGGGGCGGAGGGCGGCGTCGGCCTTCTTTTCGTCGGGGCGGTAGTAGCCGCCGACGTCCACGCCCTTGCCCTGCACGGAGAGGAGCTCGGCGACGATCGTCTGCTCGTTCTCGGCGAGGGCCTTGGCGACGGGGCCGAACTTGGCGGCGAGGGCGGCGTCCTGCTTCTGCTCGGCGAGGGCCTGGGCCCAGTAGAGCGCGAGGTAGAAGTGGGAGCCGCGGTTGTCGATGGTGCCGAGCTTGCGGCCGGGGGACTTGTCGGTCTCGAGGAACTTGCCGTTGGCCTGGTCGAGGGTGTCGGCGAGGATCTTGGCGGCGGCGTGTTTCTCGACGATGGAGAGGTGCTCGAATGAGGCGGCGAGGGCGAAG
>JAIXVY010000152.1 GCA_027482505.1 Opitutaceae bacterium
CTGCCTGGAGATCGAGCTCACCGAAGGCCTGCTGATGGAAGACCACGAGGCCACGCGCGTGACGCTCGCCGGCCTGGCCGAGACGCGCGGCTACATGGCCGACGTCCTGCTTCGCGACTCGGATGAATTCAGCATGCGACACTCGCTCGAACTCCGCACCCCGTTCGTCGATTTGCCGCTCGCCGCATGGACGTGGACGCAGGACCCCGCCCTGCTTCACGCCGCCCGCCTCGCGCCCAAGGCCCACCTCGCCGCCGCCTGCGCCGATTTGCTGCCGCCCGCCCTGCTCGCGCGCCGCAAACGCGGCTTCACCCTGCCCTTCGCCCGCTGGCTGCGCGGCCCGCTCCGGCCCTTCATGGAGGAAACGCTCGGCTCGGCCTCAGCAGCCCGCTCCGGCCTTTTCGATCCCTACGTGCCGGGCCGGTTGTGGCGCGCCTTCCGCGACGGCCGCGATGATCGCGCCTGGTCGCGCGTCTGGTCGCTCGCGCTGCTCATCCATCTCGCCAACCGGCGCTAGAGCAGGGAGCGGGGAGCTTGGGGCAGGGAGCGGGGAGCGAGGAGCTAGGAGCGGGGAGCGAGGAGCTGGGAGCCGATCCAGTATCCGCGGCCACCCTGAACCTCGTTGTTGCCCACCGCGAACGGCTCCTGACTAGATACAGCTCCGCCCGCATCAGGCCCCCGCTCCCCGCCCCCAGCTCTCCGCTCCTAGCTCCCCGCTCCCTGCCCCAAGCTCCTCGCTCCCCGCTCATGAAAGCCGTCCTCCTCGCGCCCGAGTTCGCCGCCTCCGACGGCGGCATTCAGCGCATCCTGAGGCTTTATCTGCGGGCTTTGGCCGAGGATCCCTCGCATCACGAGCTCGCCCTCGTCGCGCTCAACGACGCCCCCGCCAACCTCGAACGCCTGCCTGATTTCGCCGCGCGGCGACTGGAAGGCAAACCGCTCACCTCCTCGGCGTGCAAGCGCTCGAAGACCGCCTTCGCGCGCGCGGCCTGGCGCGCCGGCGCGGGAGCGGGCCGCATGGTCTGCGGCCACATCGCCCAACTCCCGGTGGCGGCCCTCGCGCTTCGCCCGGGCGGACAACTCGCGCTGGTCGCGCACGGCATCGAAGTGTGGGAGAAACCCTCGCCCGCCCGCGCCCTCGCCCTGCGGCGCTGCGATCGGGTTTTTTGCGTATCGCGCTTCACCCGCGACCGGCTGGCCGCGCTGCATCCCTGGCTCGCGCCGCGTCTGCGCGTGGTGCCCAACGCCCTCGACCCCGACCTGCTCTCCGGCCCGGCCCCCCGGCCCGCGCCCTCGGGCCGGCCGCCGGTCATTCTGTGCGTGGGGCGGCTCAGCGCGGCGGACGCTTACAAAGGCTACGATCTGCTGCTGCGCGCCTTCGCCCTGCTTCCGCCCGCGGCTTTTCACTCCCATCCCGAGCTCATCCCGCGCCTGCGTTTCGTCGGCGACGGTGACGACCGCGCTCGCCTGGAGGCGCTCGCCGCGGAGCTGCGGGTCGCCGATCGCGTCGAGTTTTCCGGCCGCCTGCCCGATGCCGAGCTGCGCCAGGCCTTCGCCGACTGCACCTGCTTCGCCCTGCCCAGCACGGGCGAAGGCTTCGGCCTCGTCTACCTCGAGGCGATGGCGGCGGGCCGGCCCTGCGTCGGGGTTCTGGCCGCGGCCGTGCCGGAACTCGTCACACCACAGACCGGCGTGCTTGCGGAGCCCGGCGATCCCGCCGCGCTCGCCGCCGCCCTCGCGGAATGCCTGTCCCGTTTCTGGGACGCGGCCGAGCTGCGCCAGGCCGCGCTTTGCTACAGCTATCCCCACCTCGTGACCGCCCTCGCCACCGCCTGGGCGTGAAAGGGGAGCTTCGGGCGGAACCGGGCCCTACGCATTCCCCCCAAGTTCGGCGTGGTAATTAAAGGGTGAAAGCATCACGGTAAATCCTTTGACTGAAGAGTCTCACCGCATGGATTCCGCCGCCTCCCCTTCGACCGTCCCCTCAATCGTGCTCGAGGCAGGTCGCGCCTCCTCCCATTACTGGCGTGATCTCTGGCGTTACCGCGAGCTGGCGGGTTTCCTCGCCTGGCGTGACGTGAAGGTCCGCTACAAGCAGGCCTCGCTCGGCATCGCCTGGGCGATTCTGCAGCCGGCGGTTCAAACCGTCCTGCTCACCTTTGTTTTCGGCAAGTTGGCCAAAATGCCCGACGGCGGCGTGCCCTACCCCCTGATCGTGATGTGCGGCCTTCTGCCCTGGCAGTTGTTCACCGCGGCCTTCAACGGCGCGGGTGGCAGCCTCGTCGGCAACTCCCACCTCATCAGCAAAGTCTATTTCCCCCGCCTCATCGTCCCGATCTCGGCGCTGGCGGTCGCGCTGGTGGACTTTGGCATCATGCTGGCGATAGCGGTGCCGGTGGTCTTTTTCTTCGGCATCGTGCCCGGGTGGCAGGTCCTGTTCCTGCCCGTCTTTGTCCTCCTCGCGCTCGTCATCGCTTTCGGCGCCGGCCTTTGGATCAGCGCCCTGACCGTGCGCTTCCGCGATTTTCGCTTCATCACGCCCTTCATTCTCCAGATCGGCATGTTCGTGAGCCCGGTCGGCTATCGCACCGACTTTCTGCCCAACTGGCGCGAATGGCTCGCGCTCAACCCCCTGGCGGGCGTGGTGGACGGAGTCCGCTGGAGCCTGCTCGGCGGCCAGACCCCGCTTCACTATCCGGCGCTCGTGATCTCGGTCGCGGCCGGCCTCGTCCTGCTCTTGAGCGGCGTATGGTATTTCCGCCGCGTCGAACGCCAGTTTGCCGACATCATTTGAGCGTGGAGCCTGGAGCAGGGAGCATGGAGTCAAACCCCGCCCCAGCTTCCCGCCCCCAAGCTCCTAGCCCCTAGCTCCCAACTCCCCGCTCCCTGCTCCCTGCTCCCTGCTCCCCGCTCCCATGTCTCTTCCCGCCATCGAGGTTTCCGACCTGAGCAAACGCTACGTGATCGAGCACGAATCGCGGCATGACAACCTGCGCGACCAGCTCCACCACACCGCGCGCAAGCTCTGGCGTCGGGCGCGCTGGGGCACGGGCTTCGAACGCGAGGAATTCTGGGCCCTGCGCGACGTCTCCTTTTCCATTCAACCGGGCGAAGTGGTGGGCATCATCGGTCGCAACGGCGCGGGCAAGAGCACGCTGCTCAAGATTCTCTCGCGCATCACCGAACCCACCTCGGGCAAGGTGGCGATCCGCGGGCGGGTGGCCTCGCTGCTCGAGGTCGGCACGGGCTTTCACCCGGACCTCACGGGCCGCGAAAACGTTTTCCTCAACGGCGCCATCCTGGGCATGAGCCGGGCCGAGATCCGGGCCAAGTTCGACGAGATCGTCGCCTTCGCCGAGGTCGAGCGCTTCCTCGACACGCCGGTGAAGCGCTACTCGAGCGGCATGTATGTGCGCCTCGCCTTCGCGGTGGCCGCCCACCTCGAACCCGAGATCCTGATCGTCGACGAGGTCCTCGCGGTCGGAGACGCCTCTTTTCAAAAGAAATGCCTGGGCAAGCTGCAGGACGTGACCCGCCGCGAAGGCCGCACCGTGCTTTTCGTCAGTCACAACCTGAGCGTCGTCTCGGGACTGTGCGCCCGATCCCTTTGGCTGCACCAGGGACAGATCGCGGGCCTGGGCCCGACCAACGAGGTCATCGGCAACTACTACCAGTCCGGCGCGCAGCGCCTCGGGGAAGTGGTCCTGGCGGCCGACGATCCCAAGGCGGGCAACGAACGGGCCCGCCTGCGCTCGGTGCGCGTGCTCAGCGAAGGAAACGTCACCACCGAGGTCCGCATGGACCGCGAAGTCGTCGTGGAATACGACTTCGATCTCCTGACCGAGGCCGATACGGCGACCAGCAGCATACACCTGCACGACAAGCAGGGCGTGTGGGTGCTGTGCTCCGGCCCCAAGCCGACGCGCCTCGCCCCCGGACGGCACCGCCACGCGGTGACCTTCCCCGCCCGCTTCCTCAACGACGGGCTCTACACCATCGGCGTCGCGGTCGTCACCAACGGCAACCGCATCGAGTTCCTCAAGCCGGAGGTCATCGGCTTCAACGTGAACGAGGAGGCGCGGTCCTTGGGCGAATACACCGGCATCATCAACGGCTGCATCCGCCCCGAGCTGCCGTGGACGACGCGACCGCTCGCCTCCCCATGAACAGCGACCGGTCCATCCGGGTTCTGCTGCCCACCGCGGGCCGGCCCGACATGCTGCGCACCGCGCTGGCCTCGGTGGCCGCCCAGACCGCGCGCGACTCCATCGTCGAGGTCCTGGTCTCGGAAAATCGCGGCGACTCCCGCTCCGGCGAGGTGGCCGCGCGCTTCCCGGGGCTGCCGATTCGCTACGTCCTCAACGAGCCCGCGCTCGCGCCGCTCGCCCACGCGAAGGCCCTTTTCAACCGCGACACGCGCGCCGCCTACACCGCCATCCTGCACGACGACGACTGGTGGTCGCCCCGGCATCTGGAAACCGCGTTGCACGCGTTCGAGCGCCACCCCGAGGCGGGCCTCTACGGGTGCGGCTTTTACCACGTGAGCGGCGAAAACTCGCCGCTTACCATGGAGCCGGATTTGATGATGTGGTTCGGCGCCGGCATGCCCGCAGGCGCCGGCCCGTGGAAACTCTCGTCCGCCGAAACCCTGCTCGCGTCGCTGCCGGGCACCGCGATCCGCTACTCCACCATGGTCGCGCCCTCCCGCCTGATCCAAAAAGCGGCGTGGGTTTACGACCTCGAAAATCCTTTCGACAACGACCGCCTGCTCATTCGAGCCCTGACCGCCGGGCAAGGCGCGGTTTTCAATCCCTGTCCCGAGGTTTTCATCCGCCACCATCCCGGGCAGGACGTGGAAACCTTCCGGCTGGAGGCGATCCATCGCCACATGACGGGAACGACCGAACGCCTGCTCACGGCGGCGAACGAAACCGGTCTGCGCGTCGGCGAAGAACTGGCCGCGCGCTTCGCCAACTGCCCCGCGGAGCACAG
>JAIXVY010000185.1 GCA_027482505.1 Opitutaceae bacterium
CGCGCCGGTCGCGCGCGCGCTTTTGCGCGACGACTCGCCCTTCACCACCGTCGACGTGCTGCGCATCCTCGCCCAGCCGGAAAAAGCGGCGGATCTGGTGGGCCTGGAGCCCGCGCGGCCGACTGAAGGCACGCGCCCGGCCTGAACCGGGGAGCGTCCCGCGCTTCGCAAAAAAAATCCCGGCGCGGGGCGGCGCCGGGATCGGGTGCCGCTTCCCAGGGCGGCGCAGGAGAAAATCGAGGGGAATGAAGAAATGTCGGTGGCCGGCGGCGCTTGGGCCAACGCGCCGCGCGGGGGAGACCATCCGTCCGGACCGCCGGCCACCGAAGCGCGTTCAGCATGGCGGAGGGCGGGCCCGCGCGGGAGCGGGTCGGCCTCCCGCCGGCGCATCGGGGGCGGGCCCGATGCGCCCCCGGGGCGGGCGTCTCACACCACGCCTTCGCTGCGCACCCACTGGATGGCGTGGCGCACGAGGTCGGAGCCTTTTTCCAGGCGGAGCTTGAGCTTCAAATGCTCTCGGTAGGAATCGATGGTCTTGACGCTGAGATTGAGCTTTTCGGCGATCTGACGCGTGCCGAAGCCGTTTCCGATGAGCTGAAACACCTCCATCTCGCGGTCGCTGAGGGTATCGATGGTGAAGACCACCTCGTTCTTCCGGCTGCGCACCAGGCGGTGGAGCATCTTCTCCTTCATCTTGTCGCTCAGGTAGAGGTCGCCGGCGATCACGCTGCGGATGGCGACGAGGATGCGGTCGCTGGCCTCGTGCTTCATGACGTAGCCCTTGGCCCCGGCGCGGAGGGCGCGCTCGGCGTAGAGGCTTTCGTCGTGCATGGACATGATGAGGACGGGCAGATCGGGCAGCAGCGCCTTCACGTTTTTCATCAGCTCGATGCCGCTGGTGGTCTTGAGCGTGATGTCGACGACCGCGAGGTCGGGCTTGAGCCGCTGGATGAGCTGGAGGGCGGCGGGAGCGCTGTCGGCCTGGCCGCACACCACCAGGTCGGGCTCCTGGTCGATGAGCACGCGCACGCCCTCGCGGGTGACGGGATGATCGTCGACCAGGAAGATGCGGTGTTTGACCGGCTGGTCGGCGGGCGCGGAGGCCGGGGCCGGGGCGGCGGCGTTGGAGGGAGAAGCGGGTTTGTTATCGTTTTTCATCGTCAAGGGAAAAGGGTTGGGCGGAAGGAGCGAGAGACGGGGAAGTCGGGGAAGAGGGCGTGGTCCAGGCGCACACCACGCGCGTGCCGAGGCCGAGGCAGGAACGCACCGCGAGCACACCGCCGAGCATGTTCGCGCGGTAGTGCATGAGACGCAGCCCGCGCCCCGCGGAGCGGCCGGCCTCGGCGGAGTCGAAGCCCTGGCCGTCGTCGAGCACGATCAGGCGGTGGCGGCCGGCCCGGCTGACCAGCCCCACGCGCACGCGCTGGGCGGTGCCGTGGCGGACGGCGTTGTGGATGGCCTCCTGCACGATGCGGTAGAGGTGGATGGAGCCGATGTGGTCCATCTCGGGCAGGGAGCCGCGCAGGGAGAAGCGGCACTCGACGTTGTGCAGACGCTGGGCCTGGTAGGAAAGGTCCTCGAGCGCGGAGGCCAGGCCGTGCTCCTCGAGCTGCACCGGGCTGAGGCCGCGGGCGAGGGCGCGGGATTGCTCGGTGGCCTCGTTGGCCAGGCGGGCGACCATCTCGGCGGTCGCGGCCTCGCCGGGCATCTGCGCGCGCAGCCGGTCCCGCAGGGCGGCGGCCATGCAGGCGAGTCCGGTCAACTGCTGGCCGAGACCGTCGTGGAGATCGGCCCCGATGCGCTGCTGCTCGGTGTCGCTGGCGCTCAGCAATTCCCGCTCGAGCCGCCGACGCTCGGTGAGATCGCGCCCGAAGAAAGTCGCGCCCGAGCCCGCGTCGGCGTCGAACGACACGAAGAAATCCACCGACCACTCGCGCTCGCCCTGCCAGCCGCCGAGGGTGAAGCCCGCGCTGCCGCCGGCGATGGCCAGGGCCACGGCCTCGCGGCCCTGCGGAAACAGATCGGCCAGCGCGCGCCCGAGCAGATGCCGCGGGGCAAGCTCGCGCGGATGCAAGCCCTCGCCCTGGGCCTCCACCACGCGGCCCTGCGCGTCGAGCCGGCCGGCGATGACCGGCAGGTTGCGCAGGATGCTGCGCAGCAGGCGGGCCTGGCGGCGGCTTTCGTTCTCCGCCTCCACGCGGGAGGTCACGTCGATGGCGAAGCCGATCGCGCCGCGGCCGCGGACCTCGTCGAAGCGGAAGTAGCAGTCGAAGTGGCGGCGCGCCTCGCCGTGCACGACCTCGGTGGTGAAGGAGCACTCGGCCCCTCCGACCGCGAGGCGCAGCTGGGGCGCGAGCGCGGGCCAGAGCGCGTAGGCGTTGCCCCCGACGAGGGCCGACTCATCGAGGGCGAGGGTGTCGAGACCGCGGCCGCGGGCCTCGGTGATGACGCCCTCGCCGTCGATCCGGCCCGCCGCCACGGGCAGAAATGACAGCACGCTGTTGAGCAGATGGCTGGTGCGCCGCAGCTCGGCCAGGGTGTTGGCCTGCTTGCGCGCGTAGCGGATGGCGCGCTCGAGCTGCACGCTCGTCAGGCCGACCTTGCACAAAAAATCCGAGGCGCCGGTCTGCAGCGCCTCGTTGTCGAGGTTGGGATTGTCCACCCCGGTGAGCAGGATGATGGGCATGTCGGTGCCCGCCGCCACCGCCTTGCGCAGCAGATCCATGCCGGTGCCGACGCCCAGGCCGTAGTCGAAAAGGCCCGCGTCGTAGCGGCCGCGGCAGAGGCGCGCGATGCCCTCGTCGAAAGACTCGGCCCAATCCAGTTCGTAAGTCTCCATCAGCTGGGGCCGGCTCAGCAGCATGGACAAAAACTGGTAATCTTCCTCCCGGTCCTCGACGACGAGGATTTTGAGCGGGGAGTGGGCGCGCGAGGTGGACATGGTTGGTTTTGCGAAGGGCGGCGAGGCAAGGCGCTGCGGTCCAAAGGCTATGCGCAAAGGGTATTCGCGGGCATCGGATTTAACCCGGTCCCCGGGCATAGGTAAATCTCCCATTCGCAACATCTAATTCATGAATAGACGCTTATGGGCCCGTTTTTTGATCAAATTCAAGGGCTTTCAGGAGGGGTCGCCGGGTTTTACCTCCCTTTACCCGGTCCCCTTCGCCCGATGCGCCGGGCGGAGAGAAAAACGCTCCGCCGCGGTCGTTTTATCCCGCCAAGTCCGCCCCGTCCGGCAGTTGCCTCGAACTTTGGGCGTCAACCCCGCGCAGGCGGAAAGGAAGGGCCCCCATGTCGCGAGCGTGGGCCGGCTTGGTGGCGGCGCGTGGGCGCGCGGCCTAAGCTGGCGAGGCATGCGGAGCGCGACGCGATCAGTCTCGCCGCGCCGCCGCGAAACCCTCCGACCGAATCCTCACACGAATGAAAACCTCCTCCACCCTCCTCTGTTTCACGCTCGGCGTCCTCTTGGGCGGCGCGTTCGTCTCCGGCTGCTCGAGCACGCGCACCCGCGAAAGCACCGGCGAATACATCGACAGCTCCACGCTGACCGCCAAGGTGAAGGCGGCGCTCGTCTCGGACGAGATCGTCCGCGCCCGCGACGTGCAGGTCGAAACTTTCCGCGGCACCGTCCAACTCAGCGGCTTCGTGAACAACGAGGCGCAAAAGGAGCGCGCCACCGCGGTCGCTCGCGCCGTGCCCGGCGTGGTGGACGTGAAAAACAACCTCATCATCAAGTAGGATCCGGCCATGTCGACCGCCGTCGCCCTCCTGCCCTCCCGTTCCGAAACGCCCGCGGCCGCGCAGGCCCTGGAGGCGCTGGTGCGCCGGCGGCGCGCCATGCCGGGCTTTTTGCCCGACCCCGTGCCGCGGGAGATCGTCGACCAGGCCCTGCGCATCGCGGCCGAGGCGCCCTCGGGCTATAATTTCCAGCCCTGGCGTTTTCTCGTGCTCACCTCGGCGGAGCGGCGCGAAAAACTCCGCTCGGCCGCCTTTGGCCAGGCCAAGATAAGCCAGGCCCCGGTCGTCATCGTCGCCACCGCCGACCGCCGGGAGTGGAGAGAGGAAGCCGGGGCAATCCTGCGCACGCAGGCCGCGCGCACCGGGCGGGACGCGGCCGACGGCGAGAAGCTGGCAGGCCGCCTCTCCGGGGCGCTGGCCTTCGTCGACTCGCTGCCGCCCGAGGTGTGGCTCACGCGCCAGGTCATGATCGCCTTCACCTACCTCATGCTCGCCTTCGAGGCGCAGGGCTGGGAGACGGCCCCGATGGAGGGCTTCGATCCCGCCGCGGTCCGCTCCGCGCTCGACCTGCCCGAGTCGACAGAAGTGGTGGCGCTCCTCGCCGTGGGACGCGGGGCCGACGCCGCCGTGCTGCACCCCGGCCGCCTGCCGGTGGAGCGCATCGCGCGCGACGAAAGTCCGGATCGGCCGTGGATCACCTCCGGAGAGGAAGAGGGAAATCCCGCCCACCCGCCGGGCGTGGTGTCCTGAGCGAAGCAAAACCCGCGCGCGCAACTCCGCGCGGGCGCGCCGTTCAATCCCGCGGCCGGCGCGCGGGATCGCGCGAATCCGACCAGAAGGTGGCGATCACCAGCCACGCCCCGCCCGCCGCGGCGGCGGCGAAGCAAAGCATGGCGACGCCCGGATAACCCCAGAGGCGAAAGGCCGTCTCCACGCGCATGAGCAGCGCAGCGCCGACGATGAGAGCGGCGAGCACGATGCCGGCGGAAATGCGGTTGGCGATCTTGCGCATGCCCGCGAGCAACTGGTCGGTCTCGGGCGATTTCACCGTGAGCACGAAGTCGCGCCGGCCGAGGTTTTCCATCACCCGGTTGAGGCGCGCAGGCAGCCCGGCCGCGAAGTTTTTCGCCTCCAGCAGGGCGCCGAGAAAATTTCCGCGGGCGAGATCGTCGCGCACCCGGGCGGCCAGGATCTCGCCCAGCCGGCGGCGGATGGCCTCGCCCGGCTTGAAGGCCGGATCGAGCGTGCGGCCGACCTCGTCGAGCTGCAGGAGCGTCTTGCCGAGCAGGCTGAGCTCGGGCGGCGGATGCAGGCGATGGAGCCGCGCGAGATGGTCGATCTGCAGCAGCGCCCGGCCCACCACGTGGTCGCGCAAATCGGCCTCGGGCTGGCGCGCCACTATGCCGCCCACCGCCCGCGCCAGCGCCGTCGTGTCGGCCTCGTCGGCGCCCTCCCCCATCTGCCGCAGGATCTCCGCCGTCTCCTCGCTCCGCCCCTCGCTGATCGCCAGCAGCAGACGCAGCAACTGCTCGCGCAGCCGGGGCGCCACCCGCCCGACCATGCCGAAATCGAGCAGCACGAGGTGATTCTCCGCGGTGACGAACAAGTTGCCGGGATGCGGATCGGCGTGGAACAAGCCGTCCACCAGCACCTGCTTCAGATAGGCGTGCAACAACTCGTCGGCCAGGCCGGCGCCGTCGAGATCGATGCGGGCGAGCGGGCTCAGCGCGGTGATTTTCCGCCCCGGCGCGTGTTCCATCGTGAGCACGAGACCCGAGCAAAAATCCGGGACGGGGCGCGGCGCGTGCAGCCGGGGAAACTCCTCCAGCGAACGCCCGATGCGGGTCATGTGGCCCGCCTCGCGTTCGTAGTCCAACTCGTCGCGCAGCGTGCGGCGAAACTGCGCCACCAGCTCGGTGAAACGATAAAGGCGGCCGGCTCTGGTGTGCCGGTCGAGCAGCGCGGCCACGTCGGCGAGCACCTCGAAATCGGTGGCGATGACGCGACGTATGCCGGGGCGCTGCACCTTCACCACCACTTCGCGGCCGTCGCGCAGCGTGGCGCGATGCACCTGGCCCAGCGAGGCCGCCGCGAGCGGCTCCCGCTCGAAGCGGGCGAAGGTCTTCGACACCCGCGCGCCGAGCTCGGAGGCGAGGATCGCCTCCGCCTCCTCGACCGCGAAGGGCGCGACCTTGTCCTGCAAACGCGCCAGCGCCGCGCGATGCCGCGCGGGCAGGAGATCGGGGCGGCCGGCGAGAATCTGGCCCAGCTTGACGAAGGTGGGGCCGAGTTTCTCCAGATCGGCGGCCAGTTCCTCCGGAGACGCCCCGGAGGTTCGCGCGTTTTCCCCGGCGCCCTCCGCCTCGTCGGCGTCGTCGGGCTCGAAAGCGTCGCGCCCGCGCCGCAGATGGCGGGCCAGATCTCCGCGGCCGTGCTTGAGCAAGAGCAGGGCGACGTCCTTGTAGCGTCGCAGATGGGCGGGGGTGAGGCGCATGATCGGCGTGAGCCCAGCCTAGCGCGTCCCGCAGCCCCGCTCCATCGGCCCCCGGCCCGAGGCGGGGACGGGGGAATGCGGTTCGGCCAGCCGACGCCGCAGCCGGCGCACGGCAAAACCGCAAAGAGTGAACACCGCGGCGTAATACGCCGCGAGCGCCGCGACCCGGGCCGGGGTGAAATCGTCGCTCAGCGTCCCGAACAGGATGGTGACCGAGGCGCGGGCGGTGTGCAGCGGCACGCTGACCGTCCCGAGGACGCGCAGGGGCGCGCCCATCACGGGCAACAGGTAGAGCTGAACGGAATAAGGCATGCCCGGCACCAGCGCGCCGAGGACGGCCGCCTCGCGATGGCCCGCGCCCGCGAGTTTTTCCCGCCACGGCGCGAGCCGCCCGAACCAGCCGCGCGGCAGGGCCCGGACGAGGGCCCAGGCCCCGGCATTTTGCGCCAAGGTGGCCGCGGCCACGACCAGCAAGGCGGGCAGGAACGCGAAACGCAGGCCGGCCGCCAGATGGAGCGCGCTGACCGGAAAACCCGCCAGCGGCAACACGACGACCAACCCCGCCACCGCCGGCGCTGGCAGGGCGCGCATCCAGGCGTGAAACCGCTCCAGGTCGAAACCGCCCCGGAGCGCCAGCACCGCGAACGCGACCAGCGCGACGGCGCCGACGAACCAGCGCGCGGGGCGGCGCCGGATCCGCCGTGCGCACTCCCGAGTCGCGGCCCTGAAAGTCATGGCCCGGCGGGCGCGGGCTCGGCGGGGGGGGCGCCGCCGGCGAAGGCGCGCAGCAAGGCCCCGGTCTTGTCCGCGATGATCTGACCCTCCGTCACCAGGCGGGCCAGGGCGGGATTCACGGCCGAGGCGCGCAGCGCGCGCTCGTGCTCGCGCATCACCTCGGCGTAGAGCGCGAGCAAGCGCCGGCCCGTGCGCGCGCGATCCAGGGTGGCGGCGGTGCGCCGCGCGCCCTCGGCCCAGCGCAGCCGCGTGGCCACGCGCCGCAGGGCGTTGGCCAGCACGCGGGCGAAGACCAGCTCGGAGGCGTCGGCGGCCAGCAGGCGGCCGTTTTTCCCGTCGCGCACCACATCGCGGGCCCCGGGCGCGTCGAGCGCGACGACCGGCACGCCCGCCGCCATCACCTCGGCCAGCACGAGCCCCTGCGTCTCGGACCGCGAGGCGAAGGCGAATACGTCCATCGCCGCGCACGCGTCGCGCAGGCGCCGGCCGGCGAGCTTGCCGGCGAACACGACGCGCGGCGCGACGCCGAGTTCGGAGAACACCTCGGACATCTCGCCCCGAGCGGGGCCGTCTCCCACCACGAGGGCGCGCGCGTCCGCGCGCAGGCGCAGCGCCACGCCGATGGAGGCCGCGAGGTAGCGCGGGTTTTTCTCCCCCGCCAGACGGCCGAGGTGGCCGATGACCTGGGCCTCCGCCGGCAAACCGAGCGCGGCGCGGCCGGCGGCCCCGTCGCCGGCCGCGAAGAGCGCGACGTCGATGCCGGTCGGGATGACGTGAACGGGCGCGGTCACGCCCCGCTCCACGATGAGATCGCGCACGCTGCGGCTCGGGGCGACGACGGCGGCGCAGCGGTTGGCGAAACGGGTGGCGACGTCGGCGGCGAAATCGCCCGCGGCGTCGCTCCGCACCGGGAGATAGCGCGCGTAGTGCTCGTAAAGGGTGTGGTGGGTAAAGACGACGGGCACGCCGCGCCGGGCCGCCTCGCGCAGCGCGGTGTCGCCGAGCAGAAAGGGATGGTGGGCGTGGACGAGACCGGCGGGAAAGCCGGCCAGCCGGTCGTCGAGCGCCGCCGCCAGCGGCAGGCGCACCGAGAAATCGCTGTCGTTGAAATGCGTGAGCGCGGCCACGCGCACCACCGAGCGCTCCAGGCGCGGCGGCGCCGGCCCCTCGTCAAACTCCGGCGCGACCACCAGCACCCCGTGTCCCGCCGCGCGCTGATCCTCAAGCAAGGTCTGCACCGCGCGCGCCACGCCGCCGACATGGGGCAGAAAGGTGTTGGTGAAATGGCAAATGTTCACGAAGGGGGCGTGAAGGGCCGCGCAGGGAAAGTGCCAGACGCCCAGGGTCTCCGCCAAACGCCTGGCCGCGGGGAAATTGCCGAAAAGCCCGGCGTTTTCAGTCCCCGCCCGCCGGTGCGTTTTGCAGCGAAGAAAGCGGCCGCACGGCGCGTTTCGCTCCGGCGGCGCGAGCAGGAACAAGGCGATTTTGCGCAGAATTACGAGCGGCCGAATCGGCGGGCTCCGCCGGGGTTTTTCCGGGGAGGAATCGCCTAAGCTTCTGCAAAAACCCCGGCTCCCTAGGGAAAGCTGTGAAGCGGTGCTGAAATTCCCGTCCCCGATACCCGGAGAGACTCGGGCAAGGCATACTGGTTTTTCCAGAGCCCGCCTCGGGAACCCTCCGGGGTTCATGACCGGAACATCTCCCATGCCGAATTCCGGGCGGCGACCGGGGCCGCTGACACTCAATCGCGACAGAAAAATGATCAAACTCGCAAGCAGACTAGTCCTCCCCGCCGCCGCCCTTTTCGCCGCGCCCCTGGCGCAAGCGGCCATCACCCTGGAACAGACCAAGACCGGCAACATTTTCCTCAGCACCGAAACCGTGACCGTCCCGCTGCGCTGCGACGGCGATCGCGTGGAGTGGAGCGCCACCGATTTCTCCGGCGCGGTGGTCCGCTCGGGCTACGTCACCCCGTCCGGCGGTCGCGCCACCATCAGCCCCTCGCTGGGCCGGCGAGGCTACTTCGAGCTCCGGCTCACGGAGAAAAAGTCCGGCGCCACCGTGTCGGAAAAGACCACCAACTTCGCCGTCGTCACCCCGCTCGCCCTGACCGGAACCGACGCGTCGCCCTTCGGCGTGCAGACCCACAGCGCCCAAGGCGGCGACCAGCGCGTCTATTCGCTCTTCGCCCGCGCCGGCGTGGCCCACTTCCGCGACGAGCAATACTGGGAGCACATCGAACGGCAGAAAGGCGTCTACACCTACCCCGCGGCCTTCACCGACCTGATGGCCAACGGCGCGGCCGCCCGCATGCAGCCCTTCATCACGCTCGATTGGAGCAATCCGCTCTACGACTTCAGCGACGGCATGTTCACCGCGCCCAACACCGACGCGGGCCGCGCCGGCTACGCGAGCTACGGGACGGAGATCGTCCGCAAATACCCCGCGCTGAAACACGTCGAAATCTGGAACGAATACAACGCCGGCACCTTCATCACCGGCCCCGCCACGGCCAACAAGCCCTACTACTACAAACGCATGCTGGAGACCGCCGCGACGCGCATCCGGGCCGAGCGGCCGGACGTGAAAATCGTCGCGGGCGGCACCGTGCCGGTCACCCACGGCTTCCTGCGCGACGTCTTCGCGCAGGGCGCCATGCCCTATCTCGACGTCGTCTCCGTGCATCCCTACCGCAAGACGCCCGAGGGCGTGGACTCGGAGATCGCCGAGCTGCGCGAGCTCATCAAGCGCAACAACGGCGGCGCCGAGAAGCCGGTCTGGGCCAGCGAATTCAGCTACGAGGTAAACAGCCCGGCCGACCAGAAGGAAGCCGCCACCTACCTCGCCCAGATCGTCACGCTCATGCTCAGCCAGAAGGTCGAGCGCATGTATTACTACCTGGGCGTCGACGACGCGGCCTTTCCGCATCGCGGCCTGCTCGCGGCGGCCGACGATCCGCGCGGCGCGCTCGTCCCCCACCCCGCCTACGTGGCCTACGCCAACCTCATCCGCCAGCTCAAAGGCTATGCGTTCAACTCTCGGTTCCCCGGCACCGCGTCGTCGACCTACGCGTTCCGCTTCCAGAACAGCACCACGCGCATGAACGTTCTCTGGGCCGCCCGGCCGGTCACGGTCGCGCTCAAGACCAACTCCTCCCTCGTGGTGACCGACCTGATGGGCCAGTCCCGCGCGGTCTCGCCCAACGGCGGCGTGGTCAAGCTCCAGCTCGGCCGCGACGCCCAGTATGTGCGGGGCCCGGTGACGGCCGTCGTGGAGCAGGGCAACACGCTCCTCGCCGACTCGCTCTCCGGCTACTCCGCCACGCAGGGCGGGAACGGCTGGTCCTACGGCTCGGCCGACGTCGGCTCGGGCCCCTACGACCCGAATCGCTTCGCGCCGATGCGCTGGGAATACGCCGGCGACAACGCGGTGTGCTGGCTGAGCAACCTCTGGCACTTCGTGGCCGTCGAGCAGATGCATCCTAGCTCCGCCTGGGCCGTGCGCCGCTGGACGAGCAACGCGGCCGCGACCGTCACGTTGAAGTGCAAGGTCAGCCGCGCCGGCGGCGGCGACGGCGTGGGCATCAATGTCTACGTCGACGGCACCCACGTTTACGGCCGCGTCCTGCGCCCCGACGAATCCGACGCGTTCGACATCTCCAACTGCGTCGTGAAGGTCGGCAGCAAGGTCGACTTCACCGTGAACCAGAACGGCGAAAGCAGCTACGACTCGACCGGCTTCTCGGTCCAGATCTTGCGCCAGTAAGCGTCGTTCTCCGCCTGTTTCCGACCGGCCAAACCGCCATTGCTTCGCCTCGCGAGACCGCTCGCGCCTCCTGAACGCCCCGTCCAGCCCGCCGCACCCACGCCGGTCGGCCTCGCATCCGCCGGCCCCGCTTTTCCGCGGGGCCGGCGCTTTTTTGTCCGTCGCTCCGGACTCGCCGGCGGGCCGGCTCCGCGGCTTGCTCGATATCGCACCGTCCCATGCGCGTCCTCGTCGCCCTGGATAAATTCAAGGAAGCCCTTTCCGCCCCCGCCGCCTGCGCGGCCGTGGCCGCCGGGCTGCGCGAGCGTCACCCCGATTGGGAACTCGACCTCTGCCCGCTCGCCGACGGCGGGGACGGCTTCGTCGCCGCGCTCGTCGGGGAAAAATCCTCCGCGCTCCGCGTCGCCTCCGTCGCCGGCCCGCTCGGCGACAAGGCGGAGGCGACGTGGGCGCTCGTGCCCGAAGACGAGATTCCCGCCGCGGCGCGCGACCGCCTGAGGCCGCCGCGCGGATCTCTGGCCGTCATCGAGATGGCAACGTGCTCCGGGCTGGCCCTTGTCGCGCCGGGACGCCGCGACGTGCTCCGCGCCACTTCGCGCGGCGTCGGCGAACTGCTCCGCGCCGCCGCCCTCGCCGGGGCGGGCGGCGTCCTGCTCGGCGTTGGCGGCAGCGCGACCAACGACCTCGGCCTCGGCGCCCTGTCGGCGCTCGGCTGGACCGCGCTCGATGCCGACGGCCGCCCCGTCGACCCCGTCCCGGCGGCCTGGCCGCGCATCGCGCGTCTGGCGCCGCCGCCGGCGGACGCGCCGCGCACGCCGCCGATCTGGATCGCGTGCGATGTCGCCAACCCGCTCTGCGGACCGGACGGAGCCACGTTCACCTACGGCCCCCAGAAAGGCCTCGCCGCGGCCGACGCGCCCAGACTTGACGCGGAAATGCGGCGCCTCGCGGACCTTTTGGCGAAAGCGGCCGGCGTCGACGCCGCGATCCGCGACACGCCCGGGGCGGGCGCGGCGGGCGGCATCGCGGGCGGTCTTATGACTGCGGCGGGAGCCCGTCTGGTCGGCGGCTTTGAACTGGTAGCCGACTGGCTGGACATCGAGGCGCGCGTCCGGCGCGCGGACCTCGTCGTGACGGGCGAAGGCGCGTTCGACGCGACCTCGCTGCGCGGCAAGGGCCCGGGAGCGATCGCGCGCCTGGCGCTGGCCATGAAAAAACCCGCGATTGTTTTCGCGGGTCGGATCGAGGCGGTGTCACCGCCCGCGGGTTTGAGCCTGGCGCGGATCACGCCGGACGGAATGCCTCGGGCCGAGGCCCTCGCCGCCACGGCGCGCCTGCTGGCGGAGGCGGCGCGCCGGGCGCTTTGAGCGCGGCGCCCTACCAGACGTAGGTCGCGCCGGCCGACCAGGTGCGCGGCGTGTGAGGCACGAGCGGAACGTCCTGGTAGTCGGTGCCCCAGAGGTTCTCCACCTGGGCGTTGAGCACGAGCCCCTTCACGCCGGGCACGTGATAGAAAAGGCCGACGGCCGTATCCAAATTGTCACGACCATTGCGGCGCAGGGGATTCTCGGCCTGGCGGCGCAGTTCGTTGTCGACGCGCAGCTCGAAGCCGCCGCCGAGGCGGCCGATGGCGCCGAGGGTGAGGCGATGCTCGGCGTAGTTGAGCGCGTAGAAGCTGCCGTTGAACGGGGCGACGTAGTTGTCGTCCTTGTGCAGATAGGTGTAGCCGGCGAAGAGGTCGACGCGCTCCCAGGTGCGCGTCGCGAAAAGCTCGAAACCGAGCGTGTCGAGATCGACCGCGGCGGCGCTGCGGCCGGAGGCGGGGCCGACGAGGGCGGCGGGGTTGAAGACGTAGTCGAGCAGGTTTTCGTCGGCGCGATAGAAGACCGCCGCCTGGGTGGTCCAGGCGCCGGACGCGAACTCGGCGCCGAGCTCGATGTTTTGCGCGGTGGCGCGGGGCAGGTCGCGGTCGCCGCGGAATAGCGCGCCCGCGGCGGGCGAGGCGTTGAGCGCCTGGTAGGTGGGCAGCTGGGTGCTCTCGGAGTAGCTAGCATAGACGCGGCGCAGCGGCGCGCCGACCTGCTTCAGCTCGACGGAGGCGAGCGGGGAGGCCTCGCCGCCCTCGCGATTGCTGTCGTCGTAGCGCGCGCCGGCGGTGGCGACGAGGTCGCGTTTCTCGCCGAGGGAAAAGGTCTGCTCGCCGGCCAGCATCCCGTAGGCCTGGGTGCGGCTCATGAAGCGGCCGTTGCCGGGTCCGGTGGTGTTGAGGGTGTTGGAGTCGAGATCGTCGTCGGCCATGCCCGCGGCGTAGCGGACGGCGGTGTTTTCCAGCAGGGACTGGCGCCCGTCGAGCGCAGCGCCGCGAACGAGGGTCTGGTGGCGGGAGTCGGTGGCGGGGCCGAAGAGGGGAATGGAATAATGGTCGCGATTGCCGCGGTAGTAGGCGCCGGCCTGGACGTAGTCGCCGTCGGCGCCGAGCTCGGTGCGGTGGTTGACGACGAAGAGCTTGGTCTGGATCTGCTCGCGCTCGGCGCGTAGGGCGGTGGTGGGACGGGCCGCGTAAAGATTGGGCCAGGTGAAATCCTTGGACTGGTAGCCGGCGAAGAAGTCGGTCTGCGAAACCGCGTTGGCGAGCTGCACGCGGCCGTTGGCGCGGCCGAATTCGAATTCGCTGCGGCGCGCCGCGCCGTTGGTGTCGCGCCAGGCGCGCACGCCGTCGCCCTTCGCCTCGGCGACGGAGACGTCGGCGCCGATCCTGAAGCCGCCGAGCACGGCCTTCTCGCTCGCCACGCCGCCGTAGACCTCGCCGCGGGCCAGCTCGTCGTTGCCCGTGGCCGCGCTGACCGCGCCGCCGGTGCGGATGGGCCGCCAGCCGTAGGCCACGCCGCCGGCGGTGGCGTTGAAGCCGCTCGCCGCCTGCGCCGCGCCAACGCGCACCTCGGGCGCGCCCAGCATGTAGGGCGAGACGGGCAGCTCGGCCGAATAGTGGCCGGTCTGCGGATCGTAGATCGGCAGCGCGCCCACGGAGAACCCGGTGTTCTCAAAGGTGCCGCCGCGAATCGTCACATCGGCCTGGCCTTCGGCGAAGTTGCGCGATTGCACGTCCACCTGGGGCTCGTAACGCAGCGCCGAGACCGGCGCGGCAAAAGTGGCGGACGGCTCCTGCAGCGCGACGCGGGAGGAAAAAACCGTCAGCGGATCGAGCACGACCGCGTCATCCGCGGCGGCGGCGGTCGCGGAACCGGCCTCGGCCGCGAAAGCCGACGCCAGCGTGAGGGGGGCGCAAAGGGCGATGAACGTTTTAGACATGGCGCAAACACGCCACCACACTAGTTAAGCATAAACAAGTTTTCTATTAACCAAGGAGCAGCGCCGGGGGTTTCAGGGGGGAGCGGCCGACGTGGCGTGTAGCGACCGGGCACAAAAAACCTCCCGGGCCGCGAAGCCGGGGAGGTGAAAAAGACGGAGGGAAGCGGGGGCCGGGACGGCTCAGGCGTCGCCGTCTTCGCCGATGGCCTCGACGGGGCAGCCTTCGAGGGCCTCGCGGCAGAGCGAGATCTCTTCCTCGGTGGTCGGCTGCTTGTGAACGAAGGAGTAGCCGCCCTCGTCGTGGCGCGTGAAGAAGTTCGGGGCAGTCTCGCGGCAAAGGTCGCAATCGATGCACTGTTGATCGACGTAGAACTTGCCCGCGACGTTCTGATCCCACTTGTCGGATTTGTTAGCCATAAATCGCGCACAGCAAAGACCCGGCCCTCCCCCTGTCAAGAGACCACGTGGCGCGAACGCGCGGACACGGAAATGGCGCGGGATTTCGTCCCGCCCTTGAGTTCGTCCCGCGGTCGCCTAGCGTCTTGGGAAATGCTGTCCGACAGGTCATACATGCGCGGTGACACCCACCGGTCCGCGCCCGGCTTTCTCGTCTGGTTTCTGGGCGCCCTGGCGGCGGGCTTCGTATTGCAGAGCGCGGCGGAGTATTTCAGGTCCTCGTTTTTGATGGACTATGGCGCGCTGTCCGCGTCGAACCTCAGGTCGGGCGAGGTCTGGACCCTTCTGACCTACGTTTTCCTGCACGGAGGCGTCTTCCACCTGTTGCTCAACGGCCTGGGTATTTTCTTTCTGGGGCGCGCCTTGCAGGACTCGCTGGGGGAAACCCGGCTGGCGTGGCTCACGCTCTGGGGCGCGGTGGGCGCGGCCCTGGCGTGGGCGGGGCTGCATTTCAACCGCACGGGGGCGGTGATAGGCGCCTCGGGCGTGGTGATGGCGTATCTGGCGGTGTTCGCCTGCCTGCACCCGCGCCGCCCGATGACCTTGCTGCTGTTTTTCGTGATCCCGGTCACGGTGCAGCCGATCTGGCTGGTGGCGGTGATCGCGAGCGTGGACGTGCTGGGCTTGCTCGCGCAGGAACTGCCCGGACGCGGCAGCCTTTATGGCGTGGCCCATTCCGCCCACCTCGGAGGGCTGGTCGCGGGCTGGCTGTTCCATCGCTTCGTTTTTGCCCGCCCCGCGATAGGCGGCCGCGCCGCGGTGGAACCGCCGGCTTGGGTGCGCAAACGCGCCGCCCGCCCCGCCCCGGCCTACTCCGTCAATCTTGGCCCGGCGGCCAAAGCCGCCACGCCTCCGTCCGTTTCGGAACCCGCGCCTCCGCCGGCCGCCGCCGGCGCCCGCTCGCGCGAGGCGATCCGCGCCGAGGTCGACCGCATCCTGGACAAGATCAACCTGCACGGCTTCGGCTCCCTGACCGACGCCGAAAAACGAGTGCTGGACGAAGCTCGCCAGCACATCAATCCACGGTGATTTAATGCTCCTCCCAAGGCCCGCGCGGCGCGATGGCCTTCTTTCCGGCAACTTTCTCCCTCTTCGCTTTTCCCATTCTTTCATGCGTCTCCGTCGCCTGTTTTCCGCCCTGCTGCTAGCGCCTCTTCTCGCTTTCGCCGCGTCGCCCCCCGCCCCGACCTCGCCGCCCC
>JAIXVY010000416.1 GCA_027482505.1 Opitutaceae bacterium
AGGCGCGCATAACGCGCAACTGGGCCGAATATAAGGCCATGCCGCTTACCGCCGAGGAGGCGCGCGCGGTGGAGGAGTTGGCCGGACTTTACCAAAAGGCGGATTCGAAAATCGGGGAGCTCCTGGAGTTTCTCAAACAGCGCCCGAATCTCAGTCCCGGGGATTTGGCGGGCTTCGACGGCCCCTTGTATCCGGTGATCGATCCGGTCACGGCCAAGATCACGGAGCTGTGCGATTTGCAGCTCAGGATCGCGAAGGAGCAGTATGAGGCGGCCTCCGCCGAAAATCGAAAGGCCTCCAAGCGCGGCATCCTGCTTTTGCTGGCAGGCGTCGCGACCGGCGTGGGGCTATCGATCGTGGTGGCGTTTGGCTCGGCCCGTCTGGTGCGCAACATTCGCGAGGCGGCGCACGAACTCGAGGCCATCACGCGCGAGGCGGAGGCGGGCGCGAAGGAGCTGGCCAACTCCAGCCAGGCCCTGGCGACGGGAACGAGCTCGCAGGCCGCGGCGATCGAGGAGACCAGCGCATCCGTCCAGGAAATCAGCAGCATGTCCGGGCAGAATCTCAACGCCGCCGCCCAGGCGCGCGATATTTCCGGCAAAACCCGCGTCGCCGCCGAGGCGGGCGCGCAAAAGGTGTCCAGACTCGGCGCCGCCATCGGGGCAA
This sequence comes from Opitutaceae bacterium, assembly GCA_027482505.1. Taxonomy (GTDB): domain Bacteria; phylum Verrucomicrobiota; class Verrucomicrobiia; order Opitutales; family Opitutaceae; genus IMCC26134_A. The sequence goes on from JAIXVY010000416.1 coordinate 667, forward strand.
TCGAAACCTCCTCCGCGGGCATAGCGCAGATCGCGCGCTCGGTCGAGGAGCTCGCCTTCCAGACCAACATCCTTGCGTTGAACGCGGCCGTGGAAGCGGCCCGGGCGGGCGCGGCGGGCGCGGGCTTCGCCGTCGTGGCCGACGAGGTGCGATCCCTCGCGCACCGTTCGTCCGAGGCCGCGAAAGAGTCGGCGAAGCTGATTCAGGACTCCATCCAGCGAGGCCGGGAGGGCAAACGGATCAGCGACGAGGTATCGATCTCGTTCTCCGAAATCCTCGAGCAGGCGCGCGGGGTGGATACGCTGGTTTCCGGCATAGCCGCCTCCAGCGACGAGCAAAACAAGGGTATCAACCAAGTGAGCGAAGCCATCGCCCAGATCGACGGGACGACGCAGAACAACGCGGCCACGGCGGAAGAAACCTCCGCCGCCGCCGAAGAACTGCAGGCGCAGACCGAGCGTCTGCGCGTGGTGATCGCCCGCCTGGCCGAATTGGTGGAAGAGCGCCGGACCTAACGGCGAAGTCTTGCCCGGTCCGCCCGGCAACCGGCGCTCAAGCCACGCGTCGCGGGCACGAAGTCACCTGGCCCAAAACCGGACTAGACGACTTCGCGCCCAACCTTGGGAGGCTCGACGCTTCGGCCGGCCTGGTCGGACGGTGAAAACTTCTGCCGGGCCAAATTGGCGATATCACGGTGCAGAAGTGTCTTCGTCAGCCGGCCGGCGACCGAGTGGCACAGGTCGACGAATTGCTTCATCTCGGGCGAGTTCAGGGGAAAGCAGTGGATGCTGCCTTGCAGGGCGCGGATCAAGCGGATATGACCTTCCACATCATGAGGTTCCGGGATGCCAGGGCGCGAATCTGAAGCGCCTGATTCTCCTTGTGGGGCCGAAGTCATGCAGTCTGACAACCTATGGATGTAAACTGGTCCGGAAAGGAGGATAAAGTAGACTGGGATTATAATCGGCCCGCGCCGTCCATCTCCTAGAAAGAGCGGCGAATCCTCGTCTCGAACCGAGGCTTGGCCGCCCCTTGCGACCGCCGATGAAACCCCGTGCGATCGACTGCGACTTTATCCGGTGGCAAGAGCCGTGAATGGGCGGGCCCGGGCGTGTTGCCGGGCGCGACGGGACGGACGAGCTTAAGGCGCAACCACTGATGGAGGCGCCAATCATGAATCCACACTCCGCTCTTTTTGTTCTCAGGATGCTTCGGATCATCGTCGTGGCCACCGCCGGGTCGGGCGTCGCGCGCGTCGAGGCCCAGTTGCTGGCGCCGCCCGCCTTGCCCTCGCCGACGGCGGTGTGGCCGGAGGACGGCGGCGTGGATGTGCGTCTGCGCCTGGGCGCGGCGGCGCGAGCAACCCCCGAACGGGAGCCCGCTCCGGAGACGCGCGAGATCAAGGCCACGTCGAGCGCGCCCGCGAAAGCGACTGAGCCGGCGGCACGGCGCCCGGAGGCCACGACGCGCACCCGCGCCGCCACGCGACACGCGCCGCCGGTGACATATTGTTTCGGGCCGCTTTTTGGAAACAACGAGCGCGAGCCGGATCCAAACTACCTGCCTCCACCGGTGGCCTCGGGCGCGGCGGGACGAGCAGGCGCGGCGACGGTCGAGACGGCCTACTACACGCGCGCGCCGGCCGGCGAATCAGGTCTGACACGTTGGGTGGGCCGCAACGGCAGCGAGATCCGCTACCTCTCACGCTCGTGGCTGGGGGAAAACCGGCCACGCGCGGACGGCGCGAAAAATCAAGCGGGGACGGCGCGCGCCACGGTGGATGAAGTCATCGCCGAAAACCGGCGCGAATTGGTCGGCCTCTCGTGGGCGCGGGCGCATCGACGGCACCCGGAGCTCGATGGCGCCGAGCGGGAGGCGTTCGAGGCCTATCTACTGGCGCGAAGGGCCACGCCGAGCGACGCGGAAGTATTCGCCAGTCCCACGTGGCCGGAAACGCTGGCCGCGGACTATTTGGCGGAGCGGGCCAGGCGGCGCGCAGAAGAGACGACGAGCGCGATGCAGTAGAGGAGCCCATGGCAGGCCGGAGCCGGAGCTTGAGAAATGACGCGGGGTGGGTGTTGTCCCCGCTTACGGATGAAAACCCTTTATACTGTTTGGTCCCTAGCCTGCGTGTCGGCCTTGTTCTCCGCGGGTGCGGTC
>JAIXVY010000009.1 GCA_027482505.1 Opitutaceae bacterium
CCGACCAACAGCTCGGGCACAATTGGTTCGACGATCAATCCCATCCCCGAGCCCTCGACCTTCGTGCTTTCGGGCGCGTTGCTCGCTCCTTGGTTGCTGCGCCGCCGCCGTCGCGCGGCGGTTTGATCAGCCCTTCGATCCGTTTCCGAGAGGCGGCCTGTCTCAGGCCGCCTTTTCTGTTTTATCTTCCGGAGCGGGACTGGTCAGCGCGGCCGGATGGTGCATGAGGGCGGCGAGGCCGCGGCCCAGGCGTGGTTTGGCGGCGGCGGGCGCCGCGATTTGATCGGAAGTGAGGGCCGGTGCGGACGGCTCGGTCTGGGCGGGACGCGCGGCTTGGGCGGCGCGCAGGATTTCCTCTTGTCGGCGGTCGCCGGAGGCGGCCAGGCGGGCGTCGACCGCGGCGGCGATCTGAGTGGCGAGCGCGGAGGCATCCAGACCCTGCGCCGATGATGACGCGGCGTTGGCCGACACCGGTCTCGGCGAGAGCGTGAAGGCAAGGGTGGCGAAGGAGCCCGCGCCCGCGGCGCACGCGGCGATGCCGATCAGGTCCGCGGCGCCGAGCGGGGCGACGGCTAGGCGGGCGATCAGCAGGGCGAGGCCGGCAAAAAGCGCGGCGGCGGCGAGGCAGGGTTTTTGGGCGGACTGGGCCATCCGGGCTAGGAGAGGAGAGCGGGAAGCGGGGAGCAAGCAGTCAGGCGAGGTCGGATTGCCCTGGATCGGTCTCGGCGTTCCCAAGGCGCGAGGCCTCGCGGTGGAGGAAATCGTAGAGCTCGCCGGCGAGTTTGCCGCCGAAGCCCTCGACCTCGGCGATTTGCTCCTCGCGGGCGCGGCGGAGGCGGTCGATGTCGCCGAAGCGCTCCATGAGCGCGGCGCGGCGCACGGGGCCGAGGCCGGGGAAGTCGTCGAGCACGCTCTCGCGGATCTTCATCGAGCGCAGGTCGGCGTTGTAGGTGTTGGCGAAGCGGTGGGCTTCGTCGCGCAGGCGCTGGAGGAGATGGAGCGCGGGCGACGTGATGGGCAGGTTCAGCGGATCGCGTTCGTCGGGGAAGATGATGGTCTCGTGTTTCTTCGCCAGGCCGATGAGGGCGGGCGGCGTGAGATCAAGGGCGTAGAAGGCCTTGAGCGCGGCGCCGATCTGGCCGCGGCCGCCGTCGATGACGACGAGGTCGGGGAAGGGTTTGCCCTCCGCGGCGAGGCGGCGGTAGCGGCGGCCGACGACCTCTTCCATGGCGCGGAAATCGTCGTTGCCGATGAAGCTTTTGATCTGAAAGCGGCGGTAGTGGTTCTTGTCGGGCCGGCCTTCGGCGAAGTGGACCATCGAGGCGACGCAGTAGGTGCCGCTGATGTGGGAGATGTCGAAGCACTCCATGGTGCGCGGCGCGGGGTCCAGGCCCAGGGCCCGGCCGAGCTCGGCGATGGCGTCCTCGTCGCCGGTGACGAGAGGATGGTCGCGCTCGAACTTGCGGGTCTTGGCGAGGGTTTTTTCGTTTGTGTTTACGATGGGGCGCGGCTCGGCGGCCTGCTGGAAGTTGTGTTTCGCGGCGGCCTCGGCCATCTCGGCGCGGAGGGTTTCGAGCCATTCGCGCGATTTGCCCTCGAGGAAGGCGCAGGCGTCGTCGACGCGGGCGCGGTAGGCCTCGGGCGTGAGGATGTTTTGGAAACCGTAGAGCTCCTCGCGCACGTCGTCGTAGAGCTGCCAGCGGCCGTCGGAGAGCTTTTGCGGGGTGGCGTCGCCGAGCAGGATGCCGAACTGGCGGCGCATCTGGGCGAGGGTTTTGCGCAACAGGCCGGAATGGGCGAAGGGGCCGAAGTAGCGGGCGCGGTCTTCTTTTTTGAACCGGGTGAGGCGAAAGCGCGGGAGCGCCTCGGCGAGGTCGACGCGCACCTGGAGGAAGCGTTTGTCGTCGACGAAGTCGGTGTTGTAGCGCGGCTTCCACTGCTTGATGAGCTTGCCCTCGAGGAGCAGGGCCTCGGGTTCGGACTTCACCTCGATGGTGTCGAAGTCGTGGATGAGGCCGATGAGCGCGCGGATCTTCGGGTGGACCGTCATGGCGCGCGACGGGGTGAAGTAGGAGGAGACGCGTTTCTTGAGCGCCTTGGCCTTCCCGACGTAAAGAATGCGGCCCAGACGGTCCTTCATGAGGTAGACGCCCGGCTTGTCGGGGAGGCGTCGGACCTTCTCTTTCAGGTTTACTGGCTCGGTCGCTGGCATTTTCAGGAAGCGTAACCAGAGTGTCGCAGAAGCAAGGTATGGTTTCCAGCTCCTCACAATCCTCTCACGCCCCGTTTCGCGCCGTGGCGTCCGTGCGCTACGAGCTCATCACGCTCGGCGACGAACTGCTGCTTGGCCTGACCGCCAACAGCCATCTTACCTTTATCGGGGCGGCGCTCGGCCGCCAGGGCGCGCGGCTGGGGCGCAACGTGACCATCACCGACGACGCGGACGCGATCGCGGCGCAGTTTCGCGAGAGCTGGGCGCGCAGCGACGTGGTGATCACGACCGGCGGCCTCGGGCCGACCTGCGACGACCGCACCCGCGAGGTCGTCGCGCAGGTGTTGGGGCAGGAGCTGGTCTTCGAGGAGTCGATTCGCGCGGCGATCGAGGCGCGTTTCGCCAAGCTCGGCCGGCGGATGACGGACAACAACCTCAAGCAGGCCTACCGTTTCTCGCGCGGAGAGGTGCTGCCCAACGCCAACGGCACCGCGCCGGGCCTCTGGGTGGAGCAGGACGGCAAGGTGCTGGTCATGCTGCCCGGCCCGCCCAACGAGCTGAACCCGATGTTCACCGAGCAGGTGCTGCCCAAGCTTTCCCGGCTCGGTCTCCTCGCGGAGCGCGAGGCCTATGTGCAGGTGCGCACGGCGGGCATCGGCGAAAGCGCGCTGGAGGTGAAACTGCAACCGGTGCTGGCGCCGCACGGCGACGCGCTGTCTATCGCGTTTTGCGCGCACCAGGGTCAGGTCGACCTGCGGCTGAGCTCGCCTTCGGGCGCGCTTTCCATGGAGCGCCTCCAAGATCTCGCGCAGGAATGCGTCACGCTGCTCGGGGAGGATTTTCTCTGCATCGGGCACGATTCGCTGGCCAAGGTCTGCGCCGACCTGCTGCGCGCGGGCGACCACACCCTGGCGGTGGCGGAGACGGCCACGGGCGGCCTGCTGGCCAACTGTTTCACCGACATCGCGGGCGCCTCGAAGTTTTTCGCCGGCGGTTGCGTGTGCTACTCGAACGAGTCGAAGATGCAGCTCCTCGACGTGCCGGAGGACATCCTGCTCCAGCACGGCGCGGTGTCCTCGGAAAACGCGGTGGCGATGGCGGCCGGCGTGGCGGAGCGGCTGGGCGCGGACTACGGGCTGGCGATCACCGGCTTCGCTGGCCCTTGCGGCGGCACGAAGGAGAATCCGGTGGGAACGATCTTTTTGGCGCTCTACACTCCCGGCGGCGTATGGTCGCGCCGGCTCGCCCAGTCCGGCCCGCGCTCGGCGGTGAAGCAGCGCGCGGTGAACGGCGCGCTTGACTGGCTGCGCCGAGAATTGGTGCGCGCGAAGCGGGGCTGCTGCGGCGAGGCCTCCAAGCCGCAGCGCGCGGGCGGCGCGATGCAGTAGGCGCGCCGCCGCGCCGGGTCACCCGGCGAGTCGCGAGAGCGCGAAGGCGACGAGAAAGCCCGCGGCGGTGACCAGGCCGGACGACTCGTGAGCTCCCTCGTAGGCCTCGGGCAGCATGGTGTCGGCGATCATCGCGAGGATGGCGCCCGCCGCCACCGCCAGGGTGGCGGCCGAGACCTCGGGGGGAAAACGCCGGAAGACCGCGCAGCCGAAAAACGCCGCGGCTCCCGAGGCGAGGGCGATGGAGCCCCAGACGCCGAAGACATAGCCGGGCGAACGGCCGGCGCGGCGCATGCCCGCCGCGCTGGACAGACCCTCGGGCAGGTTGGACAGAAAAACGGCGATGACGGTGGCGACGCCCACGCCCTTGCCCTCCAGCAGGCCCACGCCGAGCGCGATCGATTCCGGCACGCCGTCGATGAGGGCGCCGATGGCGAGGGCGAGGCCGCTGCCGGCCGCCTGCGCCTCGCTGCTTTGCAGTCCGCCGGAGCGTTTGCGGTGACGCGCGCCGCGGCGCGATATCCAGGCGTTTGCGGCCGTGAAGCCCAGCGCGCCGAGCGCAAATCCCGTCGCGGTCGCGCCCAGGCCGCCGCGCGCGTGGGCCTCGGCCATGAGCTCGAAGGAAAGGGCGGAGACGAGCACGCCGGCGCCGAAGGCCATGATCAAGGCCACCAAGCGCGCCGGAATCCTGGCCGCGTAGCCCGCGGCCGCGCCGATCACCAGCGCGGAGCCGCCGAGCAGACCCCA
>JAIXVY010000536.1 GCA_027482505.1 Opitutaceae bacterium
CACCATCTCGCTGCCGGGCGCTTGGATAGGACGCGAAAAGCCGCCGTGAACAGGCGCGCATAGTTACAGTAACGTTTCGTGCGGCTCGTCCTACCCCGGCGTTTGCCGTTTGCTGGCGGGGTCATGCCGCCCCGCCCCCTCCTACGCCAAGGATTCCTCGTCTTCGCCCTTCTCGCGCTCTGCTGGTCGAGCCTGTTTGCCCAACGGGAGTCCTACGACTTCAACCCGGGCTGGAAGCTGCTCGTGGGGGATGTTCCGGCCGCCGCCGCTCCGTCTTTCGACGACGGAACGTGGACCGCCGTCACCCTGCCCCGCGCCTGGAACGAGGACGACGCCTTCAAGGTCGCCATCGACCAGCACCGCGCCGGCATCGCCTGGTATCGCAAAGCCTTCGTCCTCCCTCCCGGCTCGCTCGGAAAGAAAATCTACCTGGAGTTCGAGGGCGTGCGCCAGGGCGCGGAGTTCTTTCTCAACGGCAAGCCCGTCGGCCTCCACGAGGACGGCGTCACCGCCTACGGCATCGACATCACCGACTCCGCCCTGGCCGCCCCCGCGGTCAACGTGCTCGCCGTCCGCACCGACAACGCCTGGGACTACCGCGAGCGCGCCACCGGTCAGCGCTACCAGTGGAATGACAAAAACTTTAACGCCAACTTCGGCGGCATCCCCAAAAACGTGCGCCTGCACGTGACCGACCGGCTGCACCAGACGCTCCCGCTTTTCAACGGCCTCGGCACCGTCGGCGTCTACGTCTACGCGAAGGACTTCGATGTCCCGGCCGGCGCCGCATCCATCCACGCCGAGGCCGAGGTGCGCAACGAGCACGCCTCCGCGCGGTCCTTCGGCTACGAGGTCGAGGTCGCCGATCTTTCCGGCAAAGTCTTGTCCACCTTTCGCGCCGCCGCGCCCGTCAGCCTCGCGCCCGGAGCCACCGCGGTCGTCTCCGCCTCCGCCCGCGTCTCCGGCCTCCAATGGTGGACCTGGGGCCGAGGCCATCTCTACGACGTCACCACCCGGCTCTACGTCGACGGGCAAGCGGTCGACTCCGTCCGCACCCGCACCGGCTTTCGCCAAACGAAATTCGCCGACGGCCACGTCACCCTCAACGGCCGCGCCCTCCACCTGAAGGGCTACGCCCAGCGCACCTCCAACGAGTGGCCCGCCATCGGCCTCTCCGTGCCCGCGTGGCTGAGCGATTTCTCCAACGGTCTGATGGTCGAGAGCGGCGGTAATCTCGTCCGCTGGATGCACGTCGCGCCCTGGAAACAAGACGTCGAATCCTGCGACCGCGTCGGCCTGCTCCAGGCCGCCCCCGCCGGCGACTCCGAGAAGGACGTCGAGGGACGCCGCTGGTCCCAGCGCGTCGAGGTCATGCGCGCCACCATCGTCGCCTACCGCAACAACCCCTCCGTTCTCTTCTGGGAAAGCGGCAACAACAACATCTCCGAGGAGCACATGGCCGAGATGAAGGCGCTTCGCGACCGCTACGATCCCCACGGCGGCCGCGCCGCCGGCTCGCGCGACATGCACGACAGCAAGGTCGCCGAATACGGCGGCCACATGCTCTACATCAACAAGAGCGCCTCCAAACCCATGTGGATGATGGAATACTCCCGCGACGAGGGCCTGCGCAAATACTGGGACGAGTTCTCCCCGCCGTATCACAAAAACGGCGACGGCCCGCTTCACCGCGGCCAGCCCGGCCTCGCCTGGAACCACAACCAGGACTCGCACGCCATCGAGAACATCCGCCGCTGGTTTGAATACTGGGAGGCACGCCCCGGCACCGGAGCGCGCGTCAACGCCGGCGGCGTGAACATCATCTTTTCCGACTCCAACACCCACTACCGCGGGGCGGAAAATTATCGCCGCTCCGGCGAGGTCGACGCCATGCGCATCCCCAAGGACGGCTTCTTCGCCCACCAGGTCATGTGGGACGGCTGGGTCGACGTGGAGCGCCCCCGCGCCCATCTCATCGGCCACTGGAACTACGCCGAAAACGTCGTGAAACCCGTCCACGTCGTCTCTTCCGCCGAGATCGTCGAGCTTCGCCTCAACGGCAAAGCCCTCGGGCGCGTCGAGAAGCCCGAGTATCGTTTCCTGTTCACCTTCCCCGACGTGCAGTGGCAGCCCGGCGTGCTTGAGGCCATCGGCTACGACCGCGCCGGCAACGAGCTCTGCCGCGATCGCCGCGAGACCACCGGCCCCGGCGTCGCCCTGCGCCTGTCCTCCCGCGTCGCCCCCGACGGCCGCGGGCTCAAGGCCGACGGACACGACCTCGCCCTCCTCGAAGTCGAGGTGGTCGACGCCCAGGGGCGGCGCGTGCCCACCGCGCTGGACAAGGTAAACTTCACCGTCGACGGCCCCGCCGAGTGGCGCGGCGGCATCGCCCAAGGCCCCGAAAACCACATCCTCTCCACCGCCCTACCCGTCGAGTGCGGCGTCAATCGCGCCTTCGTTCGCTCCACCACGACTCCGGGCCGAATCACCGTGCGCGCCGTCGCCGAGGGCCTGAAGCCCGCCGAGCTCGTGCTCGAATCCGTGCCCGCGCCCGCCGCCGTCTCCTCCGGCGTGTATCCGCTGAGTCCTTACGGCGGACTGGCGCCGTCCTTCATCCGGCCCGAACCTCCCGCCACGCCCGCCTACCGCCCCGCCCGCGTCGCCGTTCCCGTCGCCTCCGCCGCCGCCGGCGGCAACGCGGGCGAAATCGCTTCCGCCTACGACGACAACGAGCGCTCCTCCTGGACGAGCGGCTCCGCACCGGGCGCCGCCTGGGCGGAGTTCACCCTCGCCCG
>JAIXVY010000383.1 GCA_027482505.1 Opitutaceae bacterium
CAGCGCGACCTCCCGCGCAACCACCCGTTGCCAGACGGAATGCAGGTTGGGCAGCAGCAGTTCCAGGTGGTCCGCGAAGGGCTGGGCGGTCAGGCCCAGGCGACAGCCGAAGAGAAAGAAGGACTCGATCTCCGAGGGTCGCTGTGGGCGGGCAACGCCATGCGCGGCCAGGGTGCAGATCCCTCCGTCCTGCAGCATCGGGACGCAGTCTGCCGCCGGGCCGTCGACGAGCTCGCCGACGTCCAGCACGAGCGGTTGTGCCTCCGCATCGATCCAGCGATCGACCAGCAGGGTCAGAAGGGACGAATCCGCTCGGCCGAGCAGAGCCAGCAGCGTCTGCGGCAGCACCACGCTGTTGAACACCTCGTAGACGACTTCGCGCCGCTTCCGGTCGTAGGCGCCGCAGAGGATGAGCTGGTGCGGCAGCAGCGCACCCACCCAGCTTTGCGACCAGGTGAAGAACTGATTCCGCCTCACCACCCGAGGCGCGGCCTCGATCACCCGCACCAGTGCCTCCGTCTGCGCGGGTGAGAGATCCAGATCGTCGACCACCATCTGGATGCCCGAAGCGGGACCCGGGCCGCTCATGGTGAAGCTCCGTCGGGCATGGGCCCGCAGACCACCCGTGGCCAGACCTGCCGGTGCGGCCAGATGTCAGAGATCGGCATACAGCGTTCCTTGTCGGGTTCTTCCTGCGGCCCCGCTGCGGACGTCGTAGACGCGCCCAGGAAGCCCGGCGCCCGGCGCCGGCGCGATGAAGATCCAGCCGTCGCGCCGGCCGGTCACCGGGTCCTCAGGCCAGGTGCGCAGGTAGCGGCCGTCCACCAGATCGTCGATCGAATCCGGGTAGCGACCTCGGTCTGCGACGTATTGGTCGATGGCCGAGCGCATCACTGAAAGCGAGCTGCGCAGGGCGTTCTCACGCGCCCGATCCAGGCTGTCGAGGTAGCGCGGCGCTGCGATGGAGACCAGCAGCGCGACGATGGCCATCACCACCACCAGCTCGATCAGGGTGAAGCCTGGAGCGCGTTTCATGGCCTGACTCCGGCTGGCGCAGAGGGTGCGGCTGCGCCCGATGGCGCCGGGATGGGCCGGACCCGGATCGTCGCCTCACCCTCGGGAACCACCTGCGCCGGCTCCCCCTTGGCGGTGCTTCCGCTCAAGGACCCGACACCCACGTTGACGCTGCTGCCGGCGGCACCGGGAAGCACCCTGAAGACCACGGCCTGCTCGCCATTGGCTGCCAGCTGGAAGGGCAGCGAACCGCCCTCCACCCGGACCGAGGCCGCCTGCAAGCGGGTCGTGTCGAACTGAAGCTCGCCCTGGATCGCCAGCGTCGTCGGATTGCGCAGGGTGACCGATACCGTCTCGCCCACCGAAGCTTCCGAAGTGGCTTGGACATAGACCACGCCGATGGCTGTGATCGGTGCAGCACCGTCGCCCGAGCCACTCCGTCGGGTTGGCGCGCCACCGGAGCCGCCGAGCGATACCGTGCCAACTCGGGCCTGCTGGCCTGCGCTCAACCTCAGTGCCCTGGCGCCAGGCAGGGTCTCGGTTCCCGACGGAAGGGTCAGGGCCTCCAGACCTGGCAGCTCGATGTTGCGCACGATCCGCGGGGTGATGAGCATCACGATCTCGGTCTTGCTGCGCGTGTCGTCGCGCACACCAAAGAGCCGTCCCACCAAGGGCAGGTTGGACAGCTCCGGCACGCCGGTGGCGCGGCGCCGGTCCTCATCGTTGATGAGGCCGGCCAGAACCTGGGTCTGCCCGTCGCGCAGGCGCAGCGACGTGGTCGTCGATCGGGTACCCACCTGATACGCCAGCGAGCCCGCCGGCCCCTGAACTTCGCGCAGCAGATTGCTCACCTCGAGGCCGACCTTGATGATCACCTCGCCATCGAGCTGCACCGAAGGCTCCACTTCCAGCTTGAGGCCCACATCCAGATAGGACACCGAAGCGGAGAGCCCCACGTTGGCCGTGGAGGTGGTGGTGAACACCGGCAGCTTCTCGCCGATCTGGACCTTCGCCTTCTCGCGGTTTCGGGCTCGGATGGTGGGATTGGCCAGCAGGTTGGCACCGCCCGTGGTGCCCGTGAGGCTGGCCACGATCGCCGGATTGGCCACGCTGGCCCGGAAGCCGCTGTTGTTCAACGCCACCTGCCCGCCCACGTTCGGCAGGCCGAACTGGATCTGCGACGGCCACGAGATGCCCAGTTCCTCGACCTTGTCGCTGGCGACCTCGAGGATCTCCACGGCCAGCATCACCTCGGGATCGGCCACGTCCAGCGTGCCGAGCAGTCGCTGCACGAGATCGATCACCTCGGGGGTATCGCGCACGACGAGCGCATTCAGTCGCTCGTCGACATACAGGTCGCGCGACTTCAGCATGGTGCGAACCAGCGCCTGCACCTTCGTGGCCTCGGTATTGACCAGATAGAAGCTGCGGGTGACGAGATCCTGGTGCTCCCGCTGCTTGGGCGGCGTGTTGGGATAGATCAGCACCGTGCTGTCGTTCAGCAGCTTGCGGTCGAGCTGCTGGGTGGCAAGGATCACGCGCACGGCCTCGTCCAGCGAGACGCCGCGCAGGAAGACGGTCACCCGTGTGTCTGCCCGGACGTCCTTGTCGAACACGAAATTGACGCCCGTGCCTCGGGCCAGAGCCTCGAACACCTGGGTCAGCTGGGCATCACGGAACTCCAGCGTCACCGGTTTCTGGAACACCGGTCCGAGCGCCGTGGCGGGCAGGGCCAGGGGCGCTTGTGCCAGGGCCTTGGCCTGTCGCGCCTGGGCTGCCTGTCGCTGATCCCGCGCGGCCTGGGCTTCGCGTTCAAGTCCGGCGAGGCGCGCATTGGCAGGGTCCAGCTGACGCACCCGCTCCATCAGGCGTTCTGCTTCCTCCATGCGGCCGTTGGCGAGCGCGAGCTCGGCGCGAGACAGTGCGGCGAGAATGACCCGGTCCCGCCCCCTGGCCAGTGCGGTTCGCACGGCGGCGTCGCTCGGGCGTGCGCGGGCAGACTCCTCGAGTAGCCGGTAGGCCGATTCGAAGTCGCCGCTGCGGGCGAGGGCCTCCGAGCGTTCCACTGCAGGCGTGGCGCAGCCGGCCAGCAAAGCCAAGACGACCGTGAGGCACAGGCCCGTTCGGACGGCAGGCAGAGGCAGCATCCTCGCCAGCTGGCGGATGCACGAATTCATCGACGGGGCTCCAAAGTGACGGGCAGGTTGCCCGGTATCCAGGTGAAGCGAAGTCGGCCGTCGGCGTCGGTTGCGTCGAACCGCCAGACCGCGTCCAGGGTCTCTCCTGGGCGAACGGCGGCTGTCCGTCTCGGGCTCGCGAGGAAGGCCACAGCGCCATCGCCGTCCTCCATGCCCCCAATCCATTGATAGGGGAAGGCGGGCGCGACGACCGGTTCCGGCGCAGC
>JAIXVY010000235.1 GCA_027482505.1 Opitutaceae bacterium
AACTTGAACATGATGTCGGTGGTGCCCTTGGAGTAGAACGCCAGCTTCTCCTTGAGGTGGTCGTATTCGGAGAGGTGCGTATCCGGAAGACCGATACTCTTGAGCCAGTCCTTGCACCAGTTGATCCAGTAGCGGTGCCACTTGGCCCAGTCGTCGTCCTCGTGGATGAAGAACTCCATCTCCATCTGCTCGAACTCGCGGGAGCGGAAGATGAAGTTGCGGGGCGTGATCTCGTTGCGGAAGGACTTTCCGGTCTGGGCGATGCCGAAGGGCAGCTTCACGCGGCCGGTGTCGACGACGTTCTTGAAGTCGACGAACATGCCCTGGGCGGTCTCGGGGCGGAGGTAGGCGACGGACGAGGCGTCGGTCATGGCGCCGACGTTCGTCTGGAACATCATGTTGAAGGCGCGCGGCGGGGTAAGGTCGGGATTGCCGGTGGCGGGGGAGGGGATCTGCGAGACCTGCTCGGGCGTGGCCTCGGTGAAATCCTTCGGCTGCACGGGGGCGAGGGCGCCCTGGATGGCCTTCTTGCGTTTGAAAGATTCGGCGGCGGCCTGGAGTTCCTCGGTGGTCTTCTCGGATTCGAGGGCGGAGACGTAGCCGACGGTGTTGCCGTCGACGACGACGGCGGCCCAGAAGAGCTGGTCGGCGCGGTAGCGGTTCTTGGAGACCTTGCAGTCGACGAGGGGGTCGGAGAAGCCGGCGACGTGGCCGGAGGCCTCCCAGACCTTCGGGTGCATGATGATGGAAGTCTCGATGCCGACGATGTCGTCGCGGCGGCGGACCATGTCGTTCCACCAGCAGTCGCGGATGTTTTTCTTCAACTCGACGCCGAGGGGGCCGTAGTCGAAGAAGCCGTTGAGTCCGCCGTAGATTTCGGAGGAGGGGAAAACGAAGCCGCGGCGCTTGGCGAGCGACACGATGGCTTCCATGAGGTTGGCGGGTTCGGCGGACGGCGTGGACATGACTGCGATAGGATAAGGAATCCCGTGGCGCGAGACGGGCGGCTCGGTGCTCCCGCCACCACCGCTGGAGTGCGGGGCAGTAGGCGCAAGGGGTCGAGCCAACCGCGCCCGGCGGGCGGGGTCAAGGCGCGGCGGCCGGCTTCCGGCCTTGCGCCCGAGGGCGGTCGCGTTGCACTTCGAGCCCCATGAAGGTCATGTTCACCGCCAAGGAATACGCACGCCTGCTCGAGCTCGTTTACCTGGGCTCGCGCGTCGTCGCCGGCACGCGCCCGCCCGAGGAGGAGAATCCGCATCTCGCGCGCTATCAGGAAATCCAGCAGAAGCTGTTCGAGCTGGCCACGCCCTTCGGCTGCGCGGACCACGTGACGGTGGCGAGCAACGGCCTGCTCGCGCCCTCGGAGAAACTCGCCGAGGACGAGCGCCTGCGGAAAATCGAGGGCGACAGTTCCAACGACCTCTTCTGGCACGAACTCGTCGCCCGCCTCGCCGACCGCGACCTCGCGGCCGAGCAGGCCCGCGCCCACGCCGCCGGCAAGGACGGCCCGCCGATCGACGCCGACGCGCGCCTCAAGGAGATCGAGGACGCCTACTGGGACGAGTTCGAGAAGCACGACCTCGCCCACTTCATCCTGATCAAGGGCGCGAAGGGCTGAGCAAGGCCGCAGGGAAACGCGTTTTCGCCCATGAGCCACGAAGCCTACGCCCGGGCCCGCGCCGCGATCGACGCCGCGCACGCCGCCGACCCCAAGCGCGCCGCCGACGGCCGCGCCGCCGAGCTGGTCTACGCCGAGAACATGGAACGCTGGGTGGCGAAACTCGCGCCCGACGCGCCGGAGATCCTGCGCCTTGCCGCGCGCTGCCAGCACCTCGAGCGCTGGACCACGCCGCGCGCCAGCTACCCGATGGACAAGGTTGGCTACCACGCGTGGCGTCGCGGGCTCTATGTGAAGCAGGCCGAGCGCGCCCGCCAGTTGCTCGTCGAGAGCGGCGTGGGCGAGGCCGAGGCCGCCGAGGTCGCCACCTGGGTCTCCAAGACCGGACTGAAGACCAATGCCGGCACGCAGGCGCTCGAAGACGCGGCCTGCCTGGTGTTTTTGGAAAACGAGATCGCGGATTTCGCGGCCAGCCACGCCGACTATACCGAGGAGAAGTTCATCGATATCCTCAAAAAGACCTGGCGAAAGATGAGCCCGGCGGCGCAGGCCGCCGCGCTCGCCCTCGAGCTGCCCGAGTCCATCGCCGCGCTGGTGCGCCGAGCCTTGGCGGGCTGAGCGGGGCGGCCCGTCCGCGGACCGATTTTGGCCCCTCGTCGGGCCAGAACGGAACGCGCACGTATTGTCTCCGCTTCGGCCGCGAAACGCGATTCGAGCCCAGGTTCGGGAGGGCAAAATCGCTCCGCCTTTTTTGGCCCGCGAGAAACAAACGTAATAAAACGAACCACAAGGGGTCGTGGTTTGACCGACGGCCGCGCGCTACCCCTTGTGGTGGGTGTTTCGTCTCTGCGAGTCGAGTCGCCGCCATATCCGAGGCGAACCCGAGGCTTTGCGGGGCCGCCGCGTTGTTCTCTTTCCGTCCCCATCGCCACCCACCTTTTGCCCATGTCCACCGTTTCTCCTCTTCCGCGCCACGGCGCCCAGGTTTTGCAGCGTCAGATTGCGCCCGCCGACCGCGAGGTCGTGAAGCGCGACGGCACGCGCGTGCGCTACGACCAGAACAAGATCACCCGGGCCGTCGCCCTGGCTTTTCGCGAGGTGCACGCCGAGAACCCGCACGACAACCCCTACCGCGACGACATGCTCGCCTGCTTCGGGCTCGACAGCGACCGCTTCATCGAGGCGACCAAGATCGCCGCCTCCGTCTCGCAGATTCTCGAGCTCCACTATCGCAACGGCGCGCATCCGACCATCGAGCAGGTGCAGGACGCGGTGGAGAAGTCCATCGCCGCCGCCGGCCACTGGGACGTCGCCCGCGCCTACATGCTCTACCGCGAGCGCCGCGCCCACACCCGCCTCGCCAGCTACGCCGACAGCGGCCTGGCCGACTACATCGCGATGGCTAAATACTCCCGCCATCGCGCCGAACTGGGCCGGCGCGAGACCTTCGCCGAGGGCGTGGAGCGCGTCGCGGAGATGCACCTGAAATTTTTTCGCGCCAAAAATTCCTCCCGCCTGCCCGGCGCGCTCCCCTCGTCCGTGGCCGAGCTGGCCGGTCCGAACGCGCGGCTGCTCGCCAAAACGCTTTGCGACCGCCCGCTCCACGACGTGATCGAGGGCGTCTTCGCCGACGTCGCCGCCAAGCGCGTGCTGCCCAGCATGCGCTCCATGCAGTTCGGCGGGGAGGCCATCCTTTCGAACCACAGCCGCATGTTTAATTGCAGCTTCTCCAACGTGGATCGCGTGGAGTTTTTCCGCGAATACTTCTACCTCCTGCTCAGCGGCTGCGGCGTGGGCTTCTCGGTGCAAAAGCACCACATCGCCCGCCTGCCCGCCCTGCCCGCGCGCGCCCCGCTGCACGATCTCCCGGTCTGGCACTACACCGTGGCCGACACCATCGAGGGCTGGGCCGACGCCCTGCACGCGCTCTTCGTCTCCTTTCACGAGGGCAAGAAAATCGAGTTCAACTACTCGCACATCCGCCCGCGCGGCGCCGCGCTGCGCACCTCGGGCGGCAAGGCCCCCGGCCACCTTCCGCTCAAGCAGGCGCTCAACAAGATCGAGAGCATTCTCGACCAGGCCGCGGGCCGCGCCCTTCGCCCGATCGAGGTCTACGACATCAACATGTTCACCGCGAAGGCTGTATTGGCGGGAGGGATACGCCGCTCCGCCACCATCTGCCTCTTCTCGCCCGACGACGAGGAGATGATGGACGCCAAGACCGGCAACTGGTTCGAGGCCAACCCGCAGCGCTCCGCCTCCAACAACTCCGCCGTGCTCGCGCGCGACGGGCGCAACGCCGAGCACTTCCGCCGTCTCTTCAAGGCCCAGAAGGAGTTTGGCGAGCCCGGCTTCTTCTTCTGCGACCACCCCGAGGCGGGCTGCAATCCCTGTGCCGAGATCAACCTCCTGCCCGTGATCGACTGGGAGCTCTCCGGCGAGGAGCTCTCGAAACTTTTCGCCTGGGGCTACAAGGGCGACCTGCCCGGCACCACGCGCCTCTCGGGTTTCCAGCACTGCAACCTGACCACGATCAACGGCTGCGCCGCGACCACGCCCGAGCGCTTCTTCGAGGCCTGCGTTTCCGCCACCGTGATCGGCACGCTCCAGGCCGCCTACACCGACATGCCCTACCTCGGGCCGGTCACGCGCCTGATCAACGAGCACGACGCGCTCCTCGGCGTTTCGATCTGCGGTTTCATGGACAACCCCAACGTCCTCTTCGACCCCGAGATCCTGCGCCAGGGCGCGAGCCTCTGCCGCGCGACCAACCAGTTCGTCGCGGCGGCCATCGGCATCCGGCCCGCGGCCAAGCTCACCACCTGCAAGCCCGAGGGCACGGCCTCGCTGCTCCTCGACGCAGCCTCCGGCATCCACCCGCACCACGCGCGCCACTACTTCCGCCGCGTGCAGGCCAACCGCAAGGAGCCCGTCTACGCTTTCTTCAAGGGGATCAATCCGCAGATGACGGAGCCCTCGGTCTACAGTCCGCAGACCGACGACGTGATCAGTTTTCCGGTGAAGGCGCCGGACGGCGCGATCCTGCGCAAGGACCTGAACGCGCTCCAGTTTCTCCAGCTTGTGATGCTGGTGCAGCAGGCGTGGGTGATCCCCGGCGGCGACCCGCAGTCGCGCAGCGCGAAGCTGCACCACAACGTGTCCAACACCTGCACGGTGCGGCCCGACGAATGGGACGCGGTGGCTGATTTCATTTGGAACAACCGCGAGTTGTTCACCGGCGTGTCGCTCTTGCAGGACGCGGGCGACAAGGCCTACCCACAGGCCCCGCGCGAGGAGGTGACGACGGAGGCCGACATCGCGCGCTGGAACGCGCTGCGCCCGCGGCATGTCGACTACACGAAGCTCCACGAACGAACGGACGAGACGGCCTTGAAGGACATCGTCGCCTGCGCCGGCGGCGCGTGCGAGCTGGGGTGAAC
>JAIXVY010000423.1 GCA_027482505.1 Opitutaceae bacterium
CCGTCGCCCGCACCCTCGCCATCGATCCCCGCATCCTCCTCCTCGACGAGCCCCTCTCCGCCCTCGACGCCCTCACCCGCGCCAACCTCCAGGACGAGATCTCAGAAATCTGGCAGCGCGACAAAAAGACCGTCGTCCTCATCACCAACTCCGTCGACGAGGCCCTCCTCCTCGCCGACCGCGTCATCCCCCTCACCCTGGGCCCGGGCGCCACCCTCGACGCCCCCGTCACCGTCGACCTCCCCCGCCCCCGCGACCGCAAGGCCCTCAACCAGGAGCCCGAGTTCAAGCGCCTGCGCGCCCAGATCACCGAGCAGCTCCTCGGCTACGGCGCCCGCGCCCGCCAGACCGTCACCCGCAAACTCGTCCTCCCCGACATCCTGCCCGAGGACCTTGGCCAGCCGCGCCGCTCCGGCCTCCCCCGCCGCCCCTCCGAGGAAAAACGCGAGACCATCGTATCCACTTAATCGTTACGCCGCCTTTTTTATCGGCCCCTCGCCCCCCGATCCCCGCTCCGCAATGTCCCACTTCCTCGAACTCTCCCGCCTCCACAAGACCTTCCCCACCCCCAAGGGCCCGCTCACGGTGGTGAAGGACTTCAACCTTCAGGTCCGCAAGGGCGAGTTCATCGCCCTCATCGGCCACTCCGGCTGCGGCAAATCCACCGTCCTCTCCATGATCGCCGGCCTCGCCGACGTCACCGAGGGAGGCATCATCCTCGCCGGCAAGGAGGTCGCCAGCGCCGGACCCGACCGCGGTGTCGTCTTTCAGGCTCCGTGCCTCCTCCCTTGGTATACCGCCTTCGAGAACGTCATGCTCGGCGTCGACCAGGTCTACTACACCGCCAGCAAGACCGAGCGCCGCCAGATCGCCGAATACTACCTCTCCGTCGTCGGCCTCGCCGACGCCATGCACAAGCGCCCCGCCGAGCTTTCCCAAGGCATGCGCCAGCGCTGCGGCATCGCCCGCGCCTTCGCCCTCAGCCCCAAGATGCTCCTTCTCGACGAACCCTTCGGCATGCTCGACAACCTCACCAAGATGGAGCTCCAGGACGTCCTCCTCGACCTCTGGCAGCGTGATCAGAAGACCGCCCTCATCGTCACCCACGACGTCGACGAGGCGCTCTACCTCGCTGACCGCGTCGTCATGATGACCGACGGCCCCGAAGCCACCGTCGGCGACATTTTCGAGGTCAATTTCCCCCGCCCGCGCAACCGTCGTCAGCTCCTCGAGGACCCCGCCTACTACCAGGCGCGCGAATATCTCATCCACTTCCTCAACGAACGCAGCCACCACCGCCCCGCGCCCCGCACCGACCTTCCGCCGGCCTCGCCCAAACCGCCGGCCAACGGCCTTCGCCGCTTCATGAACGCCTTCGCCGCAGTCTAGTCGCGTCCGCCCTTTTCCACCCTTCCGGCTCGAAGGCCCTTTCGCAGGACTCCCGGCCGCCGCCTTGTCCCTTTCCCATCCGCCTCCACCACGCACCAGCCTCACAAGCACATGACCACGCACCGCTCCCGCCGCCTCGCCTCCCTCGTCTCCGGCCTCGCCGCCCTCTGCGCCGCCCTTCCCGCGGCGGCGCAATACGTTCCCGCGCCGCCCCGCCCCTACGCAGGCCTCCTCAACGACAAGCTCCGCGCCGCGGACCCCTACATGAATCAGTGGAACGTGGGCGTGAACATCCGCGGCCGATACGAGGGCAAGGTCGAGGCCGGCTTCACCGCCGCCGGCTCCAACTGGGACTTTTCACAAAACGGCTCGGGCAACGCCCGCGACAACAACAACCACTATTTCCTCACCCGCATCATGCCGCGCGTGGGCTACACCGAAAAGTGGTATGAGGTCTTCGTCGAGGGCCGCTCCAGCTCCGCCTACGACGACGAGCGCGAAAACGCCTTCCCCGGCGCCCCCGCCCTGCCCGGCCTCTCCGGCGCGCAAAAACGCGACGTGATGATGACCGAGAACGACTCCGACATGAACCTCCACCAGGCCTACGTCTTCGTCGGCAACCACAAGGAGTTTCCCATCTCCGCCAAGATCGGCCGCCAGGAGTTCGTCTACGGGGACCAGCGCCAGCTCGGCCACTTCCGCTGGAACAACAACGCCCGCGTTTTCGACGCCGTAAAACTTCGCGCCCAGACCCAGTGGTTCGGAGTCGACGCCTTCACCGGCGGCGTGGTCCAGAACGACAACCACAACTTCAACAAATCATACCCCGATACCGATCTCTTCTCCGGCCTCTACTTCAACTTCCCCTCCATCGGCTCCTTCACCGACAAAAATCTCGTGGAGGCCTACTATTTCAATCGCGACGTCGACCGCGACTCCTCCACGGAAAACTGGAGCGGCGTGCCCGCCCCCTTCCGCAACCCCGTTGTCCAGGATCTCGACGTCTACGGCTTGCGCCTCAAATCCAAGCCCGGCGCGTATGGCCCCTGGGACTACACCGCCGAGGCCATCTACCAGGGCGGTTCGATCAACAACCAAAACGCCACCTTCGGCTACGTCGGCCCGATCGCGGGCGGCGCCGCCATCAGATCCGCCCGCGAACGCGAGCAAAAGGCCTACGCCCTGGTGGGACAGCTCGGCTACACTTGGACCGACAGCGCCTGGCAGCCCCGCCTCAGCTTCACCTACAGCCATGCCTCGGGCGACAAGGATCGCGCGGATCGCGAAAGCGGCACCTTCCAAAACCTCTTCGCCACGACCCATCTGCACTACGGCTACATGGACCTCAGCAGCCTGCAGAACATCCGGGATTTCCGCACCTGCTTCACCTTCAAACCCACCTCCACGGTCACCGTCGCCCTCGAGCACCATTACCAGCTCCTGGCCACCGCGGAAGACTATTGGTATAACGTCGGCGGCGTCGCCCGCAACGGAGGCGGCTACGGAGTCCCCGGCACCGCCGCGGTGAGCGATAGCGAGGAGTTGGGACACGAGGTGGATCTGGTCGTCGGTTGGTATCCCACCCTCTGGCTCCATCTCGAACTCGGCCTCAGCCACTACTTCGCCGGCGATTACATCACGGAATCCCTCGCCGACAACGGCGGCGCCAAGGACGCCAGCTACGTCTACTTTCAGACCACGCTAAACTTCTAAGCCACATCGCCTCCCTGGCTACGCGCCCCGCCCGACGAGGGCGGGGCTTTTTTCCGCCAATCTCCATCCATCATGAAAAAATCCGTCCTCACCGAAACCATCCTCGCCGCCAAAACCGCGAAAAAAACCACCTGGGCCGCCATCGCCTCCGCCGCCGGCCTCTCCGAGGTCTACACCACCTCCGCCTGCCTCGGCGAAAACGCCCTCCCGCCCGAGTCCGCGCAAAAAGTCGCCGCCTTCCTCGGCCTCGGCCCGGAAATCGCCGACGCCCTCGTCGAATACGCCAACAAGGGCGAGGCCGCTCCCGCCGTGCCCAAGGAACCGCTCCAGTATCGCTTCCAGGAAATCATCTACGTCTACGGACCGACCCTGAAGGCCCTCATCGAGGAAAAATTCGGCCCCGGCATCATGAGCGCCATCGACTTCACCATGGAAATCGACCGCGTCCCCGACCCCAAGGGCGACCGCGTCAAAATCACCATGAACGGCAAGTTTCTCGGCTACAAAACCTGGTGACCGCACCCTCCTCCTTCACCGCCGTATATCGATAAAATCCTCTCATGAACGCGCTGAATTTTATTCAGCGCGTTCATGCCAAGACAGCCCGGCGGTGGCACCGCCGGTGCTGATTGCCAGCCCAATCCACCCTCCTTGTGAGCGTCGCCCAACCACCCGCCCCGTCCGACCTCCCCGCCCCACCCCCGGGCGGGCCCGCTCCCTTCCGCCCCGACCAGAAGGAATACCTCCAAGGCTTCTTCGCCGCCCTCGCCACCACCGGCCGCCTTGGAGCCGCCGCCGGGGTGGAGCGCGTTGTCCCCAACGCGCTTTCCGGCGTCCCCGTCCCCTCGCCCGCCCCCGCTCCCGCCCTCTTCCACTCCACCCCGGTCGACGACCTCTGCCAGCAGGAGAAGTGGAAACTCGCCGAACACCCGCTCGACGCGTGGGAACGCCTGCTTTCGCACGCCTCGGCCGACAAGGCCCCCGACGCCGAGCACAACTACCGCTTCCGCTGGCACGGCCTCTTCCACGTCGCCCCCGCCCAGGCCGGTTACATGCTCCGGCTGCGCCTTCCCGGCTGCTCGATCACCAGCCACCAGCTCGGAGGCCTGGCCGATCTGGCCGACGAACTCGCCGGCGGCTACGCCCACGTCACCACTCGCGGCAACCTCCAGCTCCGCGAGATCAAGCCGCGCGACACCGTCAAGGTCCTCATGCGCCTCGCCGAGCTCGGCCTCAGCTCCCGCGGCTCCGGCGCCGACAACCTGCGCAACATCACCGCCTCGCCGGACAGCGGCTTCGCCCCAGACGAGCTTCTCGATGTCCGGCCCTACGCGCTCGCCCTCCACCACTACGTCATCAACCAGCGCGATCTCTTCGACCTCCCCCGCAAGTTCAACATCGCCTTCGACAACGGCGGCTCCCTCTCCGTCGCCGCCGACACCAACGACATCGGCTTCTTCGCCACCCGCGTCACCGAAAAGTCCCTCCAAGCCTGTCGCGATTCAAACCCGGCTCCCGACTCCTCGCTCCCCGCTCCCGGCTTGTTCTTCCGCCTCCACCTGGGCGGCATCACCGGGCACAAGGACTTCGCCCGCGACACCGGCCTCCTGCTCCATCCCGAACAAGCCGTTCCGCTCGCC
>JAIXVY010000229.1 GCA_027482505.1 Opitutaceae bacterium
CCACCTCAACGCCGTCGTCTACGGCTGGTCGGTCAACGCCTCCTTCGCGGTCGCCCTCTGGCTGATGGCGCGCCTGGCCCGTTCCGAAGTCCGCCACGCCGGCCTGCTCACCTTGGCCGCCGTGTTCTGGAACATCGGCGTCACCGTCGGCATCGTCGGCATCCTCGCCGGCGACTCGAACTCGATCGAGTGGCTTGAGATCCCGACCTACGCCACCCCGATCCTCTTCTTCGCCTATGCCCTCGTCGGCGCCTGGGCCCTGATCACTTTCCGCTTCGGCCGCGCCAAGCACATCTACGTTTCCCAGTGGTATCTGCTGGCCGCGCTTTTCTGGTTCCCGTGGATCTACTCGGTCGCGCAGGTCATGCTGCTGTTCGAGCCCACCCGCGGCACCGTGCAGGCCCTCGTCAACTGGTGGTTCGCCCACAACGTGCTCGGCCTGTGGTTCACCCCCGTCGGCCTAGCCGCCATCTACTACTTCCTGCCCAAGGTCCTTGGTAAGCCCATCCATAGCTACTACCTCTCGGTTCTCGGCTTCTGGTCCCTCGCCATTTTCTACAACTGGGCCGGCGTCCATCACCTGATCGGCGGTCCCGTCCCGGTCTGGGTTCAGACCGCGGGCATCGCGGCCTCCTTCATGATGGTCGTGCCGGTGCTCGTCACCGCCATCAACCATCACCTCACGATGGTCGGCAGCTTCAACGCGCTCAAATACAGCCCGACCCTGCGTTTCATCGTGTTCGGCGCGGTGAACTACACGCTCACTTCCCTCGTCGGCTCGCTCATGTCGATGCGCTCCTTCGCCGAGGTCGCCCACTTCACCCAGCACACCGTCGCCCACGCCCACCACGGGTTGTATGCCTTCTTCACCATGGTGATGTTCGGCTCGATCTACTACATCGTGCCCCGCATCACCCTCAAGGAGTGGCCCTCGGCCAAGCTGATCAGCCTGCATTTCTGGGCCTGCGCCGTGGGCGTGACCATCATGGTCACCGCGCTCACCATCGGCGGTCTCGAACAGGGTATCAACATGAACGTCCTCCATGCGGGAGCCGACGGCGCCAAGGTTCCCTTGCCCTTCCTCCATGTCATGGCCGAAACCCTCAAATGGCTCGAATGGCGCAGCTACTCCGGCGTGCTGATCACCATCGGCCACCTCGCCTTCGCCATCAACTTCACCTGGATGCTGTGCCAGCGCCGCCCCGCCGGCGCCACCCAGCCCACGCTCTTCCGCAACGCTCCTGACCTGGAGGTCGCTCGATGAATCGCGCCCCCCTTATCTTCCTCGGCATCTTTTTCTGCGTCGCCTTCAGTTGGACCGGCATCGTCCTGACCAACCATCTTGGCTACGCCAAGCTGCAGCCCGTCTTTGACGAGACCGAAGGCAAGGCCTTCCCGCAGCAACTCCCCGGCAACGCCCAGCGCGGCAAAGAGGTCTATCGCGATCTCGGCTGCGTCTACTGCCACACCCAGCAGGTGCGCCATCCCGGTTACGGCACCGACATCGAGCGCGGTTGGGGCGAGCGCGGCAGCGTCGCCCGCGACTACATCCACGAGAAGCGCGTTTATCTCGGCACCATGCGCACCGGCCCGGATCTTCGCAACGTCGGCGCCCGCTTCGCCGGCGAGGGCGGCCGCAACTGGCACATCCAGCACTTCTACAATCCGGCCGAGGTGTCCAAGATCACCGTCGATGGCGTCGAATACGGCTCCATCATGCCGCCCTACCGTTTCCTCTTCGAGACGCGGCCCGTCATCGGCGAGCCGTCCGCTCACTCCGTCCAGCATCTCCTGCCGCCCAAGGATCAGCCGCCCGCGGGCCATGAGATCGTCCTGACCCAGCGCGGCGAGGACCTCATCGCCTACCTTCTCGCCCTCAAGGATCCGGCTCTTTATCCCGAGGAGGCCAAGCGCGTCTACGTGCCCAAGGCCGAGCCCGCCAAGGAAGAGAAAAAGGAGGCCGCCAAATGAGCAGCAATCGCGACCAATCCCGCGAACCCGCGGCCAACAACCAGCGCGCCGAGCAGGGCGCGGTGAACGACGAGAGCCTGCAGCAGGTTCACGCCATTCTCCTCCGCGAGAAGAACGAGCCCTCCGAGGGGTTCTCGCCCATGCCGCTCTTCCTGCTGGGCTTCATCTCCGCGATCATCTTCGTGTGCTCGGTCTACGTCGTGCATTATCGCGGCGATTTCGATCCGCTCGTTTACGACCATCGCTATGACGCCGCGGCCGCCAAGGCCGCCGCTTCCGCGCCCAAGGAACTCACTCCCGAGCAAATCCTCGCGAGGGGCAGGCAGTCCTTCCAGACTTGCGCCGCCTGCCATCAAACCAGCGGCCAGGGCGTTCCCGGAGTCTATCCCCCGCTCGCCGGTTCCGAACTGGTTCTTGGCAAGGAAGACGCCTTGATTCGCATTCTTTTGCACGGCCTCAACGGTCCCATCGTGGTCAAAGGCAACCCCTACAACGGCGCCATGCCCGCGTTCGGCAAAGTGCCCGGCGGCGGCTACAACTGGAGCAACGAGCGGATCGCGCAGGTGCTTTCCTATATCCGCCACGAATGGGGCAACAACGCCGGCTTCATCACCACCGAGCAAGTCGACGCCGTGCTGAAGGCCGAGGCCGCTCGCTCGAAGCCTTGGACCGACGCCGAACTCAAGCCTTTCGAATAATCCAGGCGTTTTTCACGCTTTGACGCCCGGCTCATGGTTTGAGCCGGGCTTTTTTGTGCGATGTCGCCCCCTTGATGTAGAAAAAGTGTAAAGGCGATCCACTCGACAAGCCATCGGCCGATACATAAGCTACTTTTATTATGTATGGCATGGTAAACAAGGCGGTCGAGGACATGGTCGTAAGCCGGCACGGCGAACCTACCTGGCGACTCATCAAGCAGAAGGCCGGCGTCGATACCGAGGTGTTTATCGGGAACGAGGGCTACCCGGACGCCATCACCTACGCGCTGGTGGGCGCGGCGAGCGAAGTCCTGGCGCTGCCGGCGGAAACCATCCTGCGCGCGTTCGGCGAGCACTGGGTTTTGGAAACCGCCCAAAAGGGCTACGGCCCCATGATGCGCGCCGCCGGATCCACGCTGGGCGAATTCCTGGCCTACCTGCCGCACTTTCACGATCGCGTCGCCCTGATTTATCCCAAGTTGGAGCCGCCTCATTTCGCGGTTTCCGAGCGAACCGAGAACTCCCTGGTCCTGCACTATCACAGCCACCGCCCGGGGCTTACGCCCTTCGTCGAGGGGTTGATTCAAGGTCTGGCCAAGATGTTCGCCACGCCCGCCTCCGTTGCCTTGGTGAAGGCGCGCGCCGCCGGCGACGACCACGACGCCTTTCTCATCCGCTGGTGAATCCAGGCGCCTCCGCTTCCGTGACCCTCGCCCCCGGCGTCTTCGAGACGCTGTTCCCGTTCTACGTGGCCTTCGGACGCGATGGGGTGGTGACGCGGGTGGGGCCTTCGCTGGCTCGTCTGGCTCCCGCCTTGCGTCCCGGCGCGCTCCTGTCCGCCGCCCTCGAGGCCCGCCGTCCCGAGGTGCTGCCGTCGCATGCGTCGCTCGCGTCGGACGCCGCGCGACTGGTCGTGCTGCGCCTCGCCGCCACGGGCACGCTCTTGCGCGGCCAGTTGGTTCCGCTGGGCGACGACGTCGCCTACGTCTGTTCCCCGTGGGTGACTGACGCGGATGAAATGCAGCGCATGGGGCTCACGCTGCACGACTTCCCCCCGCACGATTCCACCGTCGACCTCGTCCAGGTGGTGCAAATCCAGCGCCAGGCCGCCGCCGACCTGCAAAAGCTGGCGGACCGCCTCACCGCCACCCGGGATCATCTCCGCGAGCGCGAGGCGGAGGCGCGCCGGCTCGCGCTGGTCGTGGCGCACACCGGAAACGGCGTGGTGCTCGCGGACCGCGAGGGCCGCGTGGAGTGGATCAACGAGGGCTTCACCCGGCTCAGCGGTTTTTCCCTGGACGAGGTGCGCGGCCGCCGGCCCGGCGAGCTTTTGCAAGGCCAGGAAACCGACCCCGCCGCCGTCGCGCGCATGCACGCCTGCCAGTCTCGCGGAGAGGGCTATCGCGAGGAATTGCTCAACTATCGCAAGGACGGGCGGCCCTACTGGGTGCTGCTCGACGTGCAGCCCTTGCGCGACGATTCCGGCGCCTTGTCCGGGTTCATGGCGATCCAGACCGACATCACCGTGCGCAAGGAGCTGGAGCTTTCCCTGCGCGAGAGCGAGGAGCGCTTCGCCCTCGCGCTCAACGCCGCCGGCGAGGGCGTCTGGGATTACGACGTCGGCGCCGACGTGGTGCGCCACAACCAGCGCTGGCTCGACATACTCGGCCTGGGGCCGGAATTTCTGCGGCACGACGTCGCCCGCTTCACCGAGCGCATCCACCCCGGCGACCGCGAGATGGTCTCGGCCCGCATCCGCGCCTGCACCGAAAACCGCATTCCGTATTTCAGCCGCCACCGCATGGTGCGCAGCGATGGTTCGGTCATCTGGGTCGAGGATCGCGGCGACGTCGCGCTCCGCGCGCCCGACGGCACCCCGATGCGCATGGTGGGCAGCATCGCGGACATAACCGACCGCCACCTCGCGGAGGAGAGCCTGCGGGTCCAGTTCGACGTCGCGCGCAGTCTGGCCGCCGCCGCCTCCGTCGCGTCCGCCGCCGCCTCCACGCTTCGCTCGGTATGCGGGGAACTGCGCTGGGGCGCCGGCGCGCTGTGGCTCGCTTCCGACGACGGAGGAACGCTTTCGCTGCTCTCGCGCCACGCGGAGGAGTCGGAGCCCGCCCTGGCCGAAATCGAGACGCGCCTTAATCAGCCGCCCGTCTTCGGCCGAGGCGCGCTCGGTCGCGCCTGGGCCGAGGGCGAGGTTGCCTGGGAGGCGCTTGCCGAACCCGGAATCAGCCTGCCGCTGGTGCTGGCCGCGCCGCTGCGCGCCGCCGGCCGGACGCTTGGCGTGCTGGTGTTTTTCGCGGCCGATCCCACCGCGCCCCATCCCAACCGGATCCGCACGCTCGGCGCGCTGGGCGCCCAGCTGGCCCAGTTCATCGAGCGTCTTCGCGCCGAGGACGCCCTGCGCCGCCGCGGCGCCGAGCTGCTGGTCGCCAACGCCAGCCTCGCCCGCGCCTCGCGCCTCAAGGACGCCTTCCTGGCGAACATGAGCCACGAGCTGCGCACGCCGCTCAATTCGATCCTCGGGCTTTCCGAATCCCTGATCGACGGGATCCACGGCGGCCTGAACGAAAAGCAGTCGAGCTATCTCGAACTCGTCATCTCCAGCGGTCGCCACCTGCTCGACCTGATCAACGACATCCTCGATCTCGCCAAGCTGGAGTCGGGCAACTGCGAGCTCTCCCTCGCGCCCGCCTCGGTGCGCTCGGTCTGCGAGACCGCCGTGCAAATGGTGCACCCGATGGCGCAGCGCCGGCGCCAGACCATGAAGGTCGAGCTTCCCGAGCCCGGCCTCATGGTCCGTGGCGACGCCCGCCGCCTGCAGCAGGTGCTGATCAACCTGCTGGGCAACGCGGTGAAATTCACCGCCGAAGGCGGATTGCTTGGCCTCCGGGTGGACGCCTCCGGCGAGGAGGTGCGCATCTCGGTCTGGGACGAGGGCATCGGCATCTCCGCCGAGCAGCAGCCGCGCCTTTTCCAGCCTTTCGTGCAGTTGGACAACCGGCTGTCCCGCGAGTATTCGGGCACCGGCCTGGGGCTTTCGCTGGTGCGCCAGCTGGTGACCATGCACGGGGGCCGGGTTTCGGTGGAGAGCGCCCTCGGGCGCGGTTCCACCTTCACGGTGACCCTGCCTCGGTTGCACGAAGGCGAGGCGCCGGCGCCCGCGCTCCGCGGCGCCTCCAGCGCGCCGTTCGCCACTCCGCCGGCCGCGGCGGGCGGGCCGCTCGTGCTCATCGCCGACGACATCGCGACCAACCGGCTGCCGATCTCGGATTATCTCGAGGCCAAGGGCTTTCGCGTGGTGGCGGTCGACAACGGCGCCGAGGCGGTGGAGGCCACGCTGCGTCTTGCCCCCGACGCCGTGCTCATGGACATCCAAATGCCGGTCATGGACGGCCTGGAGGCCACCCGGCGCATTCGCGCCAACTCCGACGCCAAGGTCGCGCGCACGCCGATCGTGGCCCTCACCGCGCTCGCCATGGGCGGCGACCGCGAGTCGTGCCTGCGCGCCGGGGCCGACGACTACGTGGCCAAGCCCGCCAGCCCGCGCGAGGTGTGCGAGCGCGTCGCCGCGCTCATCCGGCGCCGCCGCGCCTGAGCCTGATCGCGCCGGCGAAGGGGCGTTGTTTCGCGCCCCTTCGCGTCTTCTCGTTCAAATTCGGGAATCTTTGTCTCCGCGGTTTGGCGCGAGCTCAGCCGACTTCCTCGACCGTGGCCTCGGTGGTCCTCGCGCCTATGGTCAGGCGGTAGCGGTTCGCGGGGCCGGCCGGCCGGGCCGGCGCGGCCGTCGGGGCAGGGGCGGCGGCGGGCTTGGCGGAGACTTCGATGGCGGCGGGGGCCGCCGCTGGCTTGGGCGCGTGCAGCTTGGCGAACTCCTGCGGGAACATGGCCCAGAGCACGCAGGCCTCGTCGTCGGTCGGGAGCTTTTTCTCCGCCAGCTCGGCGCGCAGCTTGTCCATGCGGGGGGCGAGCGCGTCCGCCGGGCGGCCCTCGACCGGAGTCTGCCCGGTGCGCTCCTTGATGAGGCCGAGTAAACCGGCGTCCACCTTGCCGGGCGGGCGGCCGTATTTGTTGAGCGCGATGTCGGCCGCGGCCGGCGCGATGGTCTTCCAGCGGCCGAACTTCACGTTCAACATGGCCTGCGTGCCGACGATCTGGGAGGTCGGGGTGACAAGCG
>JAIXVY010000281.1 GCA_027482505.1 Opitutaceae bacterium
GCAGGTCATCGAAAGCTCGCAGGCAGTGCACGCTGGCGGCGCGGTTAAGCTCGGCCGCGAGCCGGAGCTGGGGAGCGAACACGGCGATCTGCTCCTCCATGGGGGCTCGCCGCACGCCTTGCAGATGCGCGCTGTTGGCGCTGGATGGATCGAGAATCCAGCGATCCACGCCGATCTCGCCTACGCTGGCGCGGGGATCGGCGCTTAGGCGCGAGGCCAGTTGGTCGAGCCAATCATCGGGGCGAGGAACGCCCGCGTCCCACGGGTGGATGCCATAGGCGGGGCGGACAAAGGGCAGCGTCTCGGCCAGTTCCGCCACGCGGGGCCAGTCGACGGGATGGGTGCCGTTCACCACCATCAAAGCTTCGGGCGCGTGAGCCGACGCGATGCGCTCCAGGTGCGGGGTCAGCGTGGAATCCTGAAGGTGGTTGTGGGCGTCGTGAAGCATGGCCAAGGATCTCGGAGGAGGCGGGTTTGGCAAAGCGTGTCCGAACCTCCTAGGGACAAATACCTTGGTTTTACGCGGGGAAAATTCTTTTCGCCATGGCCGGGACCTAAGACCTTAGACGCAATGAAGGTCTCGATCGTTTGGCTCGCGCGGCTGGGCATCGAACAAGGCATATTCACTCGGGAGGCGGCGCTGGCGGTGAAGGGCAAGCTGGGGGACGGGGCCGAGTTGCTGGATTTCGCCCAAGAGTTGGTCGACGGCCGCCACGTGGCGGAGGAAAAAATCGACGCCTTGGAGCAAATCGCCGGTCTGGCCCATTCCAAAGGCGCGGATGCGCCGTCTCCCGAAGTCGATCCTTTCGCCGACCTTGTTCCCGCCACGGCGCCTGAGGCCGAAATGGAGTCTGATCCGCTAACGCCGCCGCCGGCCTACGGTCCCGTTACGATGCCGCCCATGGCGGCGCGTCTCGATCCCACCAGCGCGCCCTTCGGACGGCTGGACGATTTTCCCTTCGCGCGGGTGGCGTCCATGGACGCCGCCGCGCTTGCCTCCAGCCTGCGCGGCCTGCTCAAAACGTGCGCGCGGGAAAAGGTGAGCGACCTGCACCTCTCCGCGGGCTCGCGGCCTTTTGTGCGCGCGTTGCGGGCGCTGCGTCCGATCAGCGCGCACGTGCTCACCGCCGAGGAGGCGCTGCGACTAAACACCGCGTTGCTGGCGCCGCACCAGCGCGCGCTTTTTCTGGAGCGCAAGGACTACGACTTCGCCTTGGCGCTCCCCTCGGGCGATCGGTATCGGGCGAACCTCCTGTTTCACAAGGGCGGCGCCGCCGGCTCCTACCGCATGATTTCGTCCAAGGTTCCCGTTTTGGAGGACCTTGGCCTGCGCAACCTCGACGCCGTGCGCAAACTGCTCACCTACCACAACGGGCTCGTGCTCGTCACCGGCCCGGTCGGCGCGGGCAAGACCACCACGCTCGCGGCCTTGGTCGGCGAGCTCAACGCATCGCGGAAGGATCACATCATCACCGTCGAGGATCCCATCGAGGTCGTGCAGCCCGCCGTCGGCTGCAACATCACCCAGCGCGAGGTCGGACCTCACACCCGCTCCTTCGCCTCCGCGCTCAAGGGCGCGCTGCGCGAGGATCCCGACGTGATCGTCATCGGCGAGTTGCGCGACCTCGAGACCATCGAGATGGCCATCTCCGCCTCCGAGACGGGTCACTTGGTCATCGGCACGATGCACACGAGCGACGCCGCCACCACGCTCAACCGCCTCCTCGACGTGTTTCCCCCCGCGCAGCAGGCGCAGATCCGCGCCAGCGTGGCGGAAAGCCTGCGCGGCATCGTCTGCCAGCGCCTGCTCCCGGACGTCGATGGCGGTCTGGTGCTCGCCTGCGAGATCCTGATCGGCAACCCGGCCGTCTCGGCGCTCGTCCGCGAGGGCAAGACGCAGGGGCTGCGCAACATCCTCGAAACCGGCCAGCGCGAGGGCATGTGCCTGATGGAAAGCACCGTCTTCAAGCTCTACGAAGAGGGCCGCATCTCGGCCGAGACCGCCCGCGCCAACATTCTCAACCGCGTCCTCCGCGCCCGCATCGTGTAACGCGGCCCCTGCGCTCCGTCCCATCCGCTCCCGACTCCCAGCTCCTGGCTCCCAGCTCCTACCTCCCTGCTTCCAGATGCCCGCCATCGATTCCCTCCTTCGCCTCATGCTCGAAAAGGGCGGCTCCGACCTCCACCTCACCGTGGGGCTGCCGCCCAAGGCCCGCATCTCCGGCGCGCTCACCCCGCTCGCGGACGAACCCGTTTCCGCCGAGAAAATGGAGGCGTTTCTCCAGGAAATCTGTCCGCCCCAACGCTGGGCCGATTATCTCGAGCGCAAGGATCTCGACCTCGCGCACGAGATCCCCGACCTCGCCCGCTTTCGCGGCAACTACCTCTACAACCACTGGGGCCAGGCCGCGGTTTTCCGCCAGATTCCCTCGAAGATCCTTTCCTTCGACGACCTGAAACTACCCGAGGTTTTGAAGAAGCTCTGCCACCTCAACGAGGGGCTCGTGCTCGTCACCGGACCCACCGGTAGCGGCAAGTCGACCACGCTCGCGGCGATGATCGACTACATCAACGCGAACCTCGCCCGCCACATCATCACCATCGAGGACCCGGTGGAGTTCGTGCACAACAACAAGAAATCGACCATCGTGCACCGCGAGGTCGGCGACCACCCGCGCAGCTTCGGCGATGCGCTCAAGGGCGCCATGCGCCACGACCCAGACATCGTGCTCCTGGGCGAGATGCGCGAGCTCGAGACCATCAAGCTCGCGCTTGGCTGCGCCTCGATGGGCATGCTGGTGTTTGGCACGCTTCACACCAACAACGCGCCGAAAACGGTCGACCGCATCATCAACACCTTTCCGGCCGACGAGCAGAACCAGGTGCGCGTCATGCTCTCGGGCTGCCTCGCCGGCGTCGTCTCCCAGCTCCTGTGCAAAAAGATCCCCAAGGGCCGCGTGGCCGTGCACGAGATCCTGCTCCAGCACGAGGCGCTGCCCAACACCATCCGCAGCGGCCAGATCGCGAACATCCGCGCCATCATCGAAAACGGACGCAACGACGGCATGATCACCATGGACCACAGTCTGCTCGCGCGGGTGAAGGACGGTAGCGTGTCCGCGGCCGAGGCCTACATGAAGGCGGCGGACAAGGCGCTTTTCGCCGGCCTGCTCAAGCCTGGCGAACTGGAGGCGGGGCATTGATCGGGCAGGGCGGGACCGCTGGGCTCGCCGCCCGTGGGAACTGCCGCGTAAAGCCGCGGCCGGAGCCGAGCGCCGGCCCTACCAGCCGAACTGCCGCTTGATGCGCAGCGGCTCGTAAAGGTTGGGCGAGAGCTCGGTGATGAAGCGGCTGGGCACGAGCATCATGCCGCCCGGGCCCGCTCGCGACGCGATCTTCGGGTAGCAGAGATAGAGCTCGTTCTTGGCGCGCGTGACCGCGACGTAGAACAGGCGGCGCTCCTCCTCCACGTCGCCGTCCTCGATGGCGCGGCGGCCGGGGAACATGCCGTCGGCCAGGCCGATCACGAATACGGCGTCGTATTCCAGCCCCTTGGACTGGTGCACGGTGGTGAGTTTGATCGCCTCCTGGTCGGGCGCGACGGATTTGTCGGTCGTCTCGCCGTTGAGCAGCACGATCTGCGCGAGCAGTTCCTGCATCTCGTCGAAGCGCGCGGCAAAGCCGACCAGTGCCTTCAACTCCTCGTAGCGGTCGGTGTAGTCGGCGAAGGCGCCTTTGAGGTAGTCGCCATACCAGCCCTCGATCGCGAGTTCGATTACGCGCGCGGGCTTCTCGTCGCGCATGGCGTGGGCGACCTCGCGCAGCGAGGCGCAGAACTGGGCCCACTCGTCCTTCGCGGCGGGCGGCACCTTGGCCTTCACGTCGTCGCTGGCGAGGGCGTCGATGAAGTCCTGCTGGAGAAACTTCGCGTGATCGAGCGCGGCGGAGTGGATCTTCTGCGCGCCTTTTTCCCCGACCTTGGGCAGCAGGCAGGCGAGGCGCGCCCACGCGAGGGTGTTGCTCGGGTTGTAGACGAAGTTGATCAGCGCGATCAGGTCGCGCACGTGCTGGCGCTCGAAGAACTTCACGCCGCTGGTGATGGAGTAGGGGATGCCGGCGCGGGAGAGGGCGAGCTGGGCCTCCAGCGCGACGAAGTGCGAGCGGTAGAGCACGGCGATCTCGGCCGGCGACACGCCCTCGTCCTCGATCAGGTAGCGCACGCGCTTCACGACGAACTCGGCCTGCTCGCGGTCGTCCATCGCCTGGACGACGCAGGGCTTCTGCGAGTTGGCGCGGTGGGCGAGGAGCTTTTTCTCGAAGTGGCGGCCGACCGGCTGGGCCTCGAGCACGCCGTTGGCGAGGGCGAGGATCTGCGGCGTGGAGCGGTAGTTGGTTTCGATGCGGTGGATGACGGTCCCCTCGTGGCGGTCGGGGAAGGTCATGATGTTTTCGAA
>JAIXVY010000192.1 GCA_027482505.1 Opitutaceae bacterium
GGCGTATTTCGGGTCGAGGGCGTGCTCGACGTCGATGAAGGCGGCGAGGCCGCCGCGGCGCTGGGCCTCGGCGATGACGCTCAAGCAGAAGGTGGTTTTGCCGGAGGACTCGGGGCCGTAGATCTCGATGATGCGGCCGCGGGGCAGGCCGCCGCCACGGAGGCAGAGGTCGATGGCGAGCGAGCCGGTGGACACGGTCTCGACGGCCATCTTGTGGTTGTCGCCGAGGCGCATGATCGAGCCTTCGCCGAACTGTTTGGTGATGGAGCTGACCGCGAGCTCGAGGTTTTTACGATCGGGGCCAACGACGGCAGGGGCGGCGGAGGCGGCTTTGGCGGGGGCGGCTTTGGACATGATGGGACTGATTATTTTTGTGGTTAAGGGAGCCGGGCGACCGCCCGGCTGCTACGGGTTGTCACGGGAAGCGCGCGCCAACGGGCTGGCAAGCGCGGCGTGGCAAAAAAATTCCGGCCCCGCGCCGGCTCGCTTTTCCCGATGCGCGCGCCTTCGCTGCGACCGGTCATGACCGCTCCCTCCGTCCCGTTTGCAGCGCCCGATTTCCGCCCGCCTTCCATGTCGGCGCGTCTCGCGTGGGCGATGGCCATGGCGGCGGTCGTGGGCCTCTCCAACTGGCTGGTGCAATACCCCATTACGCCCTGGCTAACCTGGGGCGCGTTTTCCTACCCGCTGGCCTATCTCGTGACCGACGTCTGCAACCGCTGCCACGGCCCGCGTCACGCCCGGCTGATCGCGGTCTGCGGCTTCGTGGTGGGCTTTGGTCTTTCGCTCTGGCTGGCCAATCTGCAAATCGCTCTCGCCTCCGGCACGGCTTTTCTCGTGTCGCAACTGCTCGACGTCGCGGTCTTCAACCGCCTGCGCCGCGCCTCCTGGTGGAAGGCGCCCTTCTGGGGCTCGATGGCGGCGTCCGTCATCGACACCGCGATCTTTTTCTCCCTCGCCTTCCACGGCACCGACGTCCCCTGGCTGCCCCTCGCCGTCGGCGATCTGGCGATCAAGTTCCTCATGGCCGCCCTGCTGCTGGCCCCCTATCGCGCCCTCGTCCGCCGCCTCCTCACCCCCGCCGCCTGAGACCTTACGCACCATCAATTATACCCCAAATGGCAGGAGAGCCGGGCAAGCCGTGTAACCCAATAGGTTACACGGCTGTTTTTCGAGGATCTGCGGTTTTGCGACCGGCCGGATACCTAATACATTAACAAGTCGATTACCCACAAGTAGTAGCATACTTAACGGATTCCTGTTTTCGCACGCCCTCCGGGCCGGGCGAACTCGGTTGCAGGCCCTGCGGACGTTTTTGTTGCCCCGCGCCGCCGCGCCCGGTGTTTTGATCCGTTTATGCTGACGATTTCAGACGTCTCCAAGTCCTACGGCACCCGCGAACTCTTCTCGGACGTCTCCCTTTTCATCGCCCGCACCGATCGCCTCGGCCTCATCGGGCCCAACGGCGCGGGCAAATCCACCCTCTTCGGTCTCATCCTCGGCGAGGAACGCCCCGACACCGGCACCATCGAGTGGGAGCGCGGCGCCGACTTCGGCTACCTCCCGCAGGAATCCGCGCCCGTCGGCGACGAGACCATCCTCACCATCGCCACCTCCGGCAAAGCCCTCGAGCCCACCGAAGACAACTGGGACATCGACTACACCCTCGAGCCCCGCGCCCGCACCATCCTCGCCGGCCTAGGCTTCAAGGAAGGCGACGCCGAGAAACCCGCCAAGAGCTTCTCCGGCGGCTGGATCATGCGCGCCCACCTCGCCCGGCTCCTCGTGGCCGAGCCCGCCCTCCTCCTTCTTGACGAGCCGACGAACCATCTCGATCTCGAGGCCCTACTCTGGTTCCAGGACTACCTTACCCGCTACCCCGGCGGCCTCGTCGTCATCTCCCACGACCGCGCCTTCCTCAACGCCCTCTGCACCGGCATGCTCGAGCTGCGCTCCGGCACGCTCCACTACTACCACGGCAACTACGACGACTTCCTCGTCGAGCGCGAAGCCCGCAAGGAGCAGCAGCTCGCCCAGTTCAAGAACCAGCAGCGCGAGATCGCGCATTTGCAGGTGTTCGTTGACCGCTTCGGCGCCAAGGCCTCCATGGCCTCCCGCGCAAAATCGAAGGAGAAACAGATCGAGCGCCTCAAGGAGGACGCCGTCGAGGAGCCGGCCGAGGAGCTGAAGCGCATCAACTTCAAGTTCCCCCAGCCCGTCCGCTCCGGCCTCAAGGTCATCGAGCTCAAAAACGTCCGCCAGGCCTACGGCGAAAAGGTGGTGTATTCAGATCTCAACTTCACCGCCGAGCGCGGCCAGCGCATCGTGCTCGTCGGCCCCAACGGCGCCGGCAAGTCCACCCTCCTGAAAATCCTCGCCGGCAACCTGTCCATCCAGGGCGGCCTGCGCGAACTCGGCAGCAACGTCACCGCCGGCTACTTCGCCCAGCAGCGCACCGACACCCTGCGCGAGGACGCGACCGTCTTCGAGATGATGATGGAGCTCCGCACCAACGAGAACCAGCTCACCGAACAGCAGGCCCGCGCCATCCTCGGCAGCTTCCTCTTCCGCAAGGACGACGTGCACAAAAAGGTCGGCGTGCTCTCCGGCGGAGAGAAATCCCGCCTCAACCTCGCCCGCCTCCTCGTCGATCCGCCCAACCTCCTCCTCATGGACGAGCCGACGACGCACCTCGATATCGCCTCGATCGACGCGATGATCAACGCGCTCAAGGGCTACAGCGGCACGCTCATCTTCATCTCCCACGACGTGCACTTCATCCGCGCGCTCGCCGAGACCGTGCTCCACGTGCACAGCGGCCGCCTCACGCCCTACGCCGGCAACTACGATTACTACCTCGAGAAATCGAAGGCCACCAACGCCCGCGCCGCGCTCACCGCCGGCTTCACCGACGCCCGCCCCGACGCGCACAAGGGCGCCGCGAAAGCCTCCGCCGCACCCGCCGCCACTCCGGCTCCCGGCTCCTCGCTCGCCGCCACCGGCTCGAAACTCACGCCCAACCAGCTCCGCAAGATGCGCGAGGACGTGGGCGTGCTGGAAAAAAAAGTCGCCGACCTCGAGGCCAAGCAAAACGAGATCACCGCCGCGCTCGAGGACCCCGCGACCTACGCGGACAAAAGCCGTTTCCACCGCCTCAACATCGAGCTGAGCACGATCACCGAGCAGATCAGCGACGCCACCGCGAAGTGGGAGGCCGCCGCCGAGGCCCTCGACCTCGCCGAGCGCCACGCGGGCTGAGCCCCCCTTGAAATTACCGGGCGGATCCCGCCGCCGCCCCCGCTTTTTTCCGTCGCGACGGCCCGGATTCCACAGGCTCGCGCGCCGCCCGCCGCCGATCTTATTCTGCGTCCGGCGCGGCTCGCGTCCGTCTCCATGAAACTCTTCCGCTGCGACCATTGCCGCTCGCTTCTCTACTTCGAGAACCACACCTGCGTCGGCTGCGGCCATACCCTCGCCTTCCTGCCCGAGCCCGCCATCGTCGCCTCCCTGGAGCAGGGCGGCGACGGCCTCTGGCGTTCCCCCGCCCACAGCGCGCGCGGTCGCGCCCATCGGCTCTGCGCCAACTACACCACCCACCAGACCTGCAACTGGGCCGTCGACGCCGACGATCCGAACCCGCTCTGCGTCTCGTGCCGCCTCACCACCACCATTCCCGACCTCGGCATGCCCGGCCACCGCGAGGCCTGGTATAAGGTCGAGACCGCCAAGCGCCGCCTCGTCTACGGCCTGCGCGCCCTCGGCCTTCCGGTTTATCCGAAACAACACCCCGAAGACCACGCCGGCCTCGCCTTCGCCCTCCTCGCCGACCCCGCCGACCCCTTCGCCCCGCGCGTGTTCACCGGCCACGACCACGGCCTCGTCACCCTCTCCCTCGCCGAGGCGGACGACGCCCTGCGCGAATACCGCCGCGCCCAGATGCACGAGCCCTACCGCACCCTCCTCGGCCACCTCCGCCACGAGAGCGGCCACTACTACTGGGATCGCCTCGTGCGCGACGACTACGGCCGCATGCACGGCTTTCGCCGGCTCTTCGGCGACGAAACCCTGGACTACGCCACGGCCCTCCACCGCCACTACGCCCACGGCGCGCCGGCCGACTGGCAAAGCCGCTACGTCAGCGCCTACGCCAGCTCCCACCCGTGGGAAGATTGGGCCGAGACCTGGGCGCACTACCTCCACCTCGCCGACACCCTGGAGACGGCCGACGCCTGCGGCGTGCGCCTCGACCAATCCGCCGACGGCGGGGCCTTCCCGCCGCCCCCGCGCGACGCCTTCGACGCCATGATCGCGCGCTGGTTCGAGCTCACCCACGCCCTAAACAACCTCGGCCGCGGTCTCGGCCAGCCCGACGCCTACCCCTTCGTGCTATCCCCC
>JAIXVY010000505.1 GCA_027482505.1 Opitutaceae bacterium
CGGCGGCTGACGCGCGCCAGGCGGCTTCGCGCGGCGGGACCCGTTTTCCGCGGATCAAACGCCGCGCGCGCCGGACGCCAGTTCGACGAGAAGCGAGCGGTTGAGTTTGCCGCGCGAGTCGCGCGGCCAGCGATCAGGCGCGAAAGCAAGGTAACGCTTGGGACGTTTCGCCGGCGCAAGACCGCGCGCCGCGCCCTCGCGCAAACGCGGCTCCAGAGAAGCGTCGCCGCAGAACAGGGCCACCACTTCCGCGCCCCACTCCGGATGCGGCACGCCGACGACGGCCACGTCGATAAGCGCCGCTCCGCCCGCCTCGCGCAACACGGCCTCGACTTCCGCGGGATTCACTTTTTCGCCGCCGCTGATGATCAGCGCGTCGGCGCGACCGGTGATGCGAAGCCGGCCGGACGCATCCAGTTCGCCGAGGTCGTCGGTTATCCAGACACTCGCTTCGCGCGTGCCGGGCCAATAGCCGCGGAAGAGCGAGTCGCCCTCGATCCCCACCCGGCCATCCGAGGCGAGCGCGATACTGGCGTGCGCCAGCGCGCGCCCGCTGGAATCGTCGCCAGATAAGAATTCCTCCGGCGTTTGCCCCGCCACCAGCGCGGCCGTCTCGGTCATGCCGTAGGAAAACGCCAGGGGCAGGCGCTCCGCCCGCGCCCGCGCCCGCAATTCGCCCCAGGCCGGGCCGCCGCCGATCAGCACCGCCCGAAAGGTCCTCAGCCACGCAGCGGCCTCGGGATTGGCCGACAAACGCGCCAACTGCGTCGGCACGAGGGAAAGAAACCAGTCCCCGACCTTGTCCGGAGCGGGTCGTTCGCCCTGCTCCACTCGCTTCCAGTCCCAGGCCTTATGCACGCCTCCGGTGAAGAGGCACCGCGCCCAGGCCATCAGGCCGCTGACATGCCACGGCGGCAAAAGCCCGAGAGCGTTCACCCGACCGACGCCGTAATGCGCGCAAAATCCCGCCACCGCCGCCGCGAGGGTGAACTCGTCGTGGCGGGCTAGCTTCATCTCACCCGACGAGCCCCCGGTGGGAATACACAGCCAGCCGCGCGCGCCGTCCCAGTCGGCGGGGCGTCGCGCCGCGAGCGCCTCCCACTGCGCGCGCTCGCGGGAGCCCCAGCCGGGATCGACCAAAAAACACGCTCCATCGCGCTCGACGAGCGCCGCGGCCGCGAAGGCGCGCAACTCAGCGATCAGGCGAGCTCGTTCCACAGGGCCTCCGGGTTGATGCGCTCGACGTCCTCGCGGCGCACGAACGGGCCGGGCAACCAAAGGTCGGCCGCGGTCGACTGGAAAAGAGGCCACACGCCAAAGCCCAGCGCGCGCCGCGCCGCCGGTTCGCCCCCGCGCGCCTCGGCCCACGCGAAGGCCATCCACAGGGCGGCCCGCGCGCCGATCGCCGTCTCCAGCGCGGAGCCGAAGACCACGTCGGCCCCGGCCTTGGCCAGCCGGTCCAGCACAGGACCGGGCTCGCCCAGGAGCGCGGGCTTTATCACCCATACGCCGCGCCAGTCCGACGCCAGCCAGCGCTCCACGTCGTCGGCGCCGTTGATTGACTCATCCAAGGCTATCTTCACCGGAAAATCCGCCGCCAGGCCGCGCAGCACATCCTCCGCGCCCCGCGCGTCCGGCGCGATCGGCTGTTCGACATATTCCACCGGGCGCTCGGCGGCTATCGCGAGCCAGCGCTCGGCGGTTCGGCGATCCCATGCGCCGTTCGCGTCAAGCCGAAGTCGGGCCCCGGTCGGCAGGCGCGCCAGCAGATCGTCGAGCAGGACCTGCTCGTCGGCCGCGGGAAGCACGCCGACCTTCCATTTGAACGTGCGAAAGCCGAGCTCCAACCGGGCGTCCACCGTCTCCAACGCGGCGCGACCCGAGGGAAGCAAGGCCGCCACGGACAGGAATCTCACCGCCGAGGCTTCGCCATTTGCCCCGGGCTCAGGCGCCGCGTGCGTGGTTCCGAGCGCGGCGGCCAGCCCCGCGCGCGCGGCGCGACAGCCGGCCGGCGTGCGGGCCAGGGCGTCTTCGAGATCGGCGGCGCGTCCCTCCAACCCCTCAAGCGCCGCGCACGCCTCTTCGGTTGTCTCCGAGCCAAACCAAGGAATCGGGGCCGCCTCGCCCCACCCCGTTTCCACGCGCCCCTCCCGCAAGCGTTGAGCCCGGATCAAAACCCCCGTCCGCTCCGCCCACGATCCGTGCGCCGTCCGAACCGCCTGGCGGAACGGCAGCCGATAGACCCGATGCTGAAGCGACCACATGCGATCACAGAGAGCGCCGACGCGCGGCGGCGTCAAACCCGCCCCGAAGCGGCGTGGCTCTTTACAGACGGCGACCGGCGCGGACAGTGGCCCGAATCCCTCGCCCATGAACATCACCTATCTCGGACACTCCTGCTTTCTGGTGGAGACCGGCCGCGCCCGGCTGCTGATCGATCCCTACCTCGACGAAAACCCGCGCGCCGCCGGCAAGGCGGCCGATATTCGCTGCGACCATGTCCTCATCTCTCACGGCCACGAGGACCACTGCGCGGACGCAGAACAGATCGCCCGCGCCAACGGCGCGCTCATCATCGCCAACTACGAGATCGCCGAGTATTTCGCGGCCAAGGGCCTGCGCGCGCACGGCATGAATCCGGGCGGGGGCTTCAACTTCCCCTTCGGCCGCGTGAAGCTCACAATTGCCCACCACACCTCATCGCTCAACGCCGGCCTGAATCCGATCTACATGGGGGCGCCCTGCGGCATCCTGATAGAAGCCGACGGCCGGCGCCTCTACCACGCCGGAGACACCGCGCTCTTCCTCGACATGCAGCTCATCGGCCGGGGCGGTCTCGACGCGGCCCTTCTGCCCATCGGCGACAATTTCACCATGGGGCCGGACGACGCGCTCGACGCGCTCGATCTGCTCAAGCCCCGCCTCGCCGTGCCCATGCACTACGATACCTGGCCGCTCATCACCCAGGACGCCGACGCCTTCGCCGCCGCTGCGGCCAAGCGCGGCCACCGCGTGCAAGCGATGCGTTCGGGCGACAGTATCCAGGCGTGATGCGGCCTCTATTCGCGGCACAGCCGACGACAGTGGGCACCGCTTGTCTCCGCTTAATCTTACCCTAAAATAGCGCGTGGCTTGCGAGGCCGGTATGCGCCTGGTTTACCGATCATGCCCATGCGCCCCCTCCGTCCTGTCTTGTGCTTTCTGCTTGGCGCCGGTTTCGGCGCGAGTGGCTGGATCTTGTTTGGCACCGCTTCCAATTCCGCCGCCACAGCAGTCTCCGGCCGACCGGGCGCCGAAAAGGCTGCTCCGGCGGCCGGTCACGCGGGCGACGCGAATGCCGCCTTGATCGCGAGCGATCGCTCTTCCTCCCCCGCGTCTTCGCCCGCCAAACCTGATCAACGCCTTCATCTCTGGGAAGCGCTCGCCCTTCGTGGCGCCCCAACCGGCAATCTCGGCAAATGGATCGCGCCGCCTGGCCTCACCACTGCCGACGAGTTCTACGCCGCTGATCCGGACGCGCCGCTCAATCCGGATTTCGCCGCTTTTTTCGATCTCACCGCCGAAGAACAGGCACGCGTGCAAACGCTCCTGCGCGCCACCCTGCTTCAGCAGCGTGAGATGGACCGAGCGCACATCAGGCCTCTCGAATCTAAATTTCGCATCAAGCAGGCGATCAAGATCCCCGGCTATT
Organism: Opitutaceae bacterium; assembly: GCA_027482505.1. Taxonomy (GTDB): domain Bacteria; phylum Verrucomicrobiota; class Verrucomicrobiia; order Opitutales; family Opitutaceae; genus IMCC26134_A. The sequence continues at coordinate 3,692 of JAIXVY010000505.1, forward strand.
CGGCCGAATCCGCCATTCTGCGCCAAACCTACGAGGCAGGCATGCGAGCCACGCTTGGCGAAGCGCGTTACCAAGTTTATCGGAACTGGGCGGACGAGTCGTTTAGAAACGAGTTTCCTGGCTTGGCCGGCATGACACGCGAATATCACTTCATTCCAGCCAAGGCAGACTCACAGATGCAGCTCGTCTTTTCCTCTCGGCCGGAAGGCGCTGCGTGGGATGGCGCGCACTCCACATTCATCCTTACCGATCTGAAAAAAGCGGAGGCGGACAGCGGCCTGCCGCTTTCTCGCTATTTCAACGCTGACCCGAAACCAGCGAGCGGAAAGGACGGACGATGAACCGCCCGCTTCGCCTCGATTTGCTTGCCGGTATTCTTGGCGTGGCTACCGGGCTCGGCATCGCTGCCGCCTGGTCCAGCTCGCGACGCTCAGAAACGTCCTCGTCGCATGGGAACTCCGCGCCCATCAGCGCCGCCGCCGAGCCCAGGCTGGACGCACGCGCCGTCGAGACCACGGCTCCCACGCCGCCGGATCGCCTCGCCGCTCCGCTCCCCTCCGCACGCGACGAGCGCCCGTTTTGGCAAACACTCGCCGCGGTATCCGTGCCGGACGACAAGGCCGACCGGTGGCTAAAATTGCCCCCGCTGCGAGTCTCGGAGTTCTCAAAATCCGAGAGCCAGTTGAACCCGGAATTCGCCGAGTTTTTTGGCCTGAATGAAGCGGAACAGGCTCAAATCGTCGCCGAACTCGATGCCGTAATCGCGCAACAGGCGGAGCTGGACCTCAAGGCGGCCCGGCCGATCCCCATCCTGGAGTCCGACGGCTTTCTCGCGCAATACGAGATCGCCCTTCGCGTCGGGCTCTACCCCGAAGCCGGCGCCGCACTGCATGATCGTCTGCACGCTTCGCTCGCGGCGACGCTCGGCCCGGAAAGGATGGCGGTCTACGAAAGCTGGGCCGCGACGTCGCTGCTCGCCGATTGGCGGGGGCTCGGCCTTTCGGAGCGCACGATCCACATAAAGCGCCAGAACCCCGACACACCCTACGAGCGTTGGGACATCAATTACTCCGCGAAGGCACCGGACAAAGGCCACCGGCAGTTCAATAGCATGGGCAACACGCTGGAGGAGGCGAGCCGGCAGGCCGGCTTTCCGATCGATCGCTGGGTCAAAGACCACCCGCCCGCAGGCCCCGCCCATCCCGCCAAGTAGCCGGCGACCGGCAACTAAAAGGGCCTCGCCGAAACGGCGAGGCCCGAGAGGTTCGCGAGGCGCGCTCGGCGCCCGAACAAAGCAGCGCGCTTACTTCTTCAGCGAGGCGCAGAACTCGGCGAGGCGGGTGACGCCCTTCTGGATGATCTCGTCGCTCGTGGCGTAGCTGAGGCGCAGATAACCCTCGGCGCCGAAGGCGGAGCCGTGCACGGCGGCGACCTTTTTCTGGTCGAGAAGCTGGGTGCAGAAGGCCTCGGAGCTGAGGCCGAAGGACGAGATGTTCGGAAACAGGTAGAACGCGCCCTCCGCGAGGAGACATTTGATGCCGGGGATCTTGTTGAGCTCGGCGTGCAGGAACTTCCGGCGGCGATCAAAGGCGACGAGCATCTGGGCCAGCGCGGCCTGGGTCTTGTCGCGCTCCTTGAGGGCGGCGAGCGCGCCGAACTGGGCGAAGGTGGTCGCGTTGCTCGTCATCTGGCTTTGCAGCTCGGCGATGGCCTTGGCGATGGGCGCGGGGGCGACCGTCGTGCCGAGGCGCCAGCCGGTCATGGCGTAGGTCTTGGCGAAGCCGGAAACGATGATCGTGCGGGCCTCGACGTCCTTCGAGAAGGTGGCCGGAGCGACATGTTTGGCGCCGTCGTAGGTGAGGTGCTCGTAGATCTCGTCGGAGAGGATGTAGAGATTGTGCTTCATCGCCACGGCGACGATGGCCTCCATCTCGGCGCGGCTGTAGACTGCGCCGGTGGGATTGGAGGGCGAGTTCAGCACGAGCAGGCGGGTGCGCGGCGTGATGGCGGCCTCGAGCTGGGCCGGGGTGAGGCGGAAGCCCGTGGTGTCGTCGGCCAGCACGAAGACGGGCTTGGCGCCGGCGAGCTTCACCATCTCGGGGTAGCTGACCCAGTAGGGCGCGGGAATGATGACCTCGTCGCCGGGAGAGCACGTGGCCAGGATGGCCAGGTAGCAGGAGAATTTGCCACCCGGGGAAACAATTACCTGCGAGGGCGCGACCTTAAGGCCGTAGTCGGAGGCGTATTTGTCCGCGAGGGCCTGGCGGAGCGGCTCGATGCCGGGCGTGGGCGCATACTTGGTCTTGCCGGACTTCAGCGCGGCGATGCAGGCCTCCTTGATGTGCTCGGGCGTGTCGAAATCAGGCTCGCCGGCGGCGAAGCCGCAGACGTCCTCGCCGGCGGCGGCGAGGGCCTTGGCCTTGGCGTCGACGGCGAGCGTGGGCGAAGGCGAGATGTTTCGGGCCCAGGTGGAGAGAGGGGCGGGAGCGATGGACATGGACGGTGGTTTAGGGAGAGGAATTTTTAACCGGAAAGGGGAATAGCGCGCCGGGGCGGCGCAAAAAATCCGCGGCGGAGGAACGAAACGTTCCTCGAACCGCGGACGGCAGGGCTTGGACGGGGCGAAGCGAAGCGGCGGATCGAGGCGGGCTTACTTCTTGGCTTTCTTCTCGGGGAGGGCCTCGACGGCGGCGCGGAGGATTTCTCCGAGGCTGGCCTTGGCCTTTTTGGCCGCCTTGACCAGCGCGGCCTTGTCGCCGGCGGGCAGGCGAACGGAAATCTGGCGGCGCTCCTCGGCGCCAGACTCGAACTTGGCGAGGTTGAACTCGGCGATGGCGTGACGCACGACCTCGGAGGTGGACGCCAAGCCCAGCTTTTTGCGCTGCGTCTCGATCTTGTCGATCAGGGAGAGCGGAAGGTCGAAGGTGAGCGGCGACGGGGCGGATGCGGATTTCTTGGCCATGGTTGAGGAAGTCTGGGATTAACGGAAGGTGGTGGACCTATGCAAAGCCGTTCACGTATCCATGCCGGAACGACGCGGGCAACGCAAAACTTGATCCCCGCGCGCAAGGCTTCGCCCGACTTGCCAAGCCCGCCGGCCGCGCCCACGTTGGAGCATGATGCATTTCACCCATCTCCAATCCGGTCTAAAAGAGCCCCTTTTCCCCCGCGCCGACGATGACGAC
>JAIXVY010000237.1 GCA_027482505.1 Opitutaceae bacterium
CGCCGAGGGCTTCGGCTTCGAGGCCGAGTGGTTCGCGCCGCACCTCGAATTCCGCTTCCCGCTCATGGGCCACGTCGCCTACCGCGGCATGACGCTCGAGATCCGCCACGCCCTCGAACCCTGGCACGTCATGGGCGAGGAGGGCGCCGCCGGCGGCACCGTCCGCTTCGTCGACAGCTCCGTCGAACGCCTCCAGGTCAGCCTCACCGGCTTCGTGCCCGAGCGCTACGTCCTCACCTGCAACGGCCGTCGCGTCCCGCTCCAGCCCACCGGCGTGAATGGCGAGTTCATCGCCGCCGTGCGCTACCGCGCCTGGCAGCCGCCCGCCTGCCTGCACCCGACCATCGGCGTGGATTCCCCGCTCGTCTTCGACCTCGTCGACACCTGGAACCACCGCTCCCTCGGCGGCTGCGTCTACCACGTCGCCCACCCGGGCGGACGCAACTACGTCACCTTCCCGATCAACGCCTACGAGGCCGAGTCGCGCCGCCTCGCGCGCTTCTTCCCCCGCGGCCACACCCCGGGCCACGTCCTCCCGCCCGCCCCGCTCCAGATCGCGCCCGAGCTTCCGCACACGCTCGATTTGCGCGACCCCGCCACGGTCCTGCGCTAGACGGGGCCGCCACCCGGCCTCGCCTGCCGGCGCGCGTGTTCAACAACGCGCGCGCGCGGCCGCTTGGCATGAACGTAGCGGGGTGGCTTAGGAGGAGGGCCGGCGCGTTTACCCCACCCCAAGGCCGGCCGCCCCAACCCCATGTCCAGCCTACTCCGCCTTCGCGGCCTCCTGGCCGCCGCCTTGCTCGCGCCTTTCGCGCTTCACGCCCAGCTCTCCTGGTCCAGCTACGACACGAGCGGGAACCGCGTCGCCGCCAGCGCCGCCGTCTTCGACCCCGCGACCGGTTCCTACCAGCTGACGATTCCCGCCAACTCCAACCGCGTCTTCGTCGCCAACAACTTCGTCCCGATCTCCGCCACCCCGCCCGCCACCGGGCGCACCATCCTGCCCGTCTCGTTCTCCATGAGCGCCAACGGCGGCTTCGGCACCGGCGGCTCGGTGCAGAACAAATACACCGCCTTCGGCCTCTTCTCCACCAACGGCACCGCGCCCGGCGCCACCGGCAACTTCACCGACGACACCGGTCTCTGGTTCGCGGTCTACCAGCAGTCCAACGCCTCCTTCAACTCCCGCCCCTTCGGAGTGAAGGCCGCCGCGCCCGCCTGCCCCGCCAGCCTGCTCGGCACCAACACCACCAACTACGGCCTCGGCACCGCCCGCGGCGGCACCGGTGGCGTCATCACCGACGGCATGCTCGTGGACGTGGTCATGAACCTCGTGCTCAACAGCGCCGGCACCTGGCAGATCGGCAACAGCACCGCCGCCACCGCCACCTCCACCTCCGCCCCCGGCGTCTTGTTCACCGACCGCGCCACCGGCGGCGTGACGCTCCAGCGCACCGTCTACTCCGATACCTCCACTTCGCTCACCGGCGCCCAGACCTTCAACCAGTTCGGCTTCCTGTTTGAGAACGGCACCGCGAGCGCCGTCACCCTCACCCTGGGCAACTTGTCGCTCGTCGGCCCGCCCTACCTCGTCGTCCAGCCCGCCGCCTCGTCCTCCGCCACCCTCGGCAGTTCCCTCAGCCTCGTCGTCACCGCCGGCGGCAGCCCGGCCGGCTACCAGTGGCAATTCAGCCCGGACGGCGTCGTCGCCTACGCCGACCTCCCCGGCGCCACCTCCGCCTCCTACTCCATCGCGTCCGTCGCGGTCTCCGACGCCGGTTTCTACCGCCTCGTCGTTTCCAACGCCGCCGGCTCCAACGCCAGCGCGCCCGCCCAGGTCTCCGTGACGTCCTCGGCCGTCGCGCCCAGCATCCAGACCCAGCCCGCCGGCGCCACCCTGCTCGTCGGCGCTTCGCACACGTTCTCCGTCGTCGCCAGCGGCACCGGCCCCCTCGCCTACCAATGGCAACTCAGCGCCGACGGCGGCGCAAACTACGCCGACATCCCCGGCGCCGCCTCCGCGTCCTATTCCATCTCGCCCGTCGCCCTCGCCGACGCCGGCCTTTACCGCGTCGTGGTCTCCAACTCCGCCGGCTCCCTCGTCTCCGCCTCCGCCGCCCTCGTCGTCCGCGCCGTCCCCGCCATCGTCGTCCAGCCGGTCGGCGCCCTCCTCTCCGCCGGCTCCACCTACACCCTCTCCGTCGGAGCCACCGGCACCCCGGCGCCAACCTACCAATGGAAGTTCAACGACGCCGACATCCCCGGCGCCACCTCCGCCAGCCTCCCGCTCACCCTCTCCGCCGCCGTCTCCGGCGCCTACACCGTCACCGCGACCAACGCCGCCGGCTCCGCCGCGAGCGCGCGCGTCTACGTCGGTATCCCTTCCACGGATACGCGCGCCCTCTTCCCCGCCGACGACTCCTCCGGCGCCAATCCCGACACGCCCCTCTCCCTCGCCTTCGCCGCGCCGCCCGTCGTCGGCACCGCCGGCCAGATCCGCGTCTACCGCGGCGACACCCAGGCCCTCGTCGAAACCATCGATCTCGGCGCGCTCACCTTGAAAAAGTCGTCCGACTCGCGCCTCGTTCCCCAGCGCTCCTACCGCGTCGCCTCCCGCACCGTCGGCGGGCTCGCCTTCAACTACTTCCCCGTCGTCGTCTCCGGCAACACCGCCCGGATCTATCTCCAGGCCAAGCTCGCCTACGGCGTCCCCTACTACGTGCAGATCGACGCCGGCGCCATCGTCGACGCCACCGGCGCCAGCCTCGTTCCCGTCGCCGGCTCCGCCGCCTGGAATTTCGTCACCAAGGCCGCCGCCCCGGACCAGGGCGCCGCCTCGCTCGTCGTCGCGGCCGACGGCTCAGGCGATTTCACCACCCTGCAAGGCGCCCTGGACTTCATCCCCTATTCGCCCGCCAACACCATCCCGCGCACCATCACCGTGCGCGACGGCGTCTACACCGAGCTCGTCCACGTCCGCGCCGGCCAAAACCTCGTCACCATCCGCGGCGAAACCCGCGGCGGCGCCGTCGTCCGCTACCTCAACAACGGCGACATCTACCCTGCCCAGACGCTCTACCACCGCGGCGTCTTCCTCGTGCAGGCCTCCGACTTCCGCCTGGAAAATCTCGTCGTTCAAAACACCACTCCCCGCTACGGCACGCAGGCTGAAGCGTTCATCGTCAACGCCACCACCCAGCGCGTCACGGTCTCGCGCTCCAGTTTTCTCAGCCTCCAGGACACCATCCTCGCCGGCGGCCAGGTGTTTTTCACCGACAGCACCATCGAGGGCGACGTCGACTTCATGTGGGGCGACGGCGGCTGCTATTTTCAAAACTGCGAGATCCGCTCCATCAACCCCGGCTACCTCACCCAGATCCGCAACACCCAGACCAAGCCGGGCAACGTCTACGTGAACTGCCGCCTCACCGCCGCTTCCGGCCTCGCCGACTCCAGCGTCGTCCTCGCCCGCGTCGACCCCAGCGGCTATCCCTACTCGCAGTGCGTCTACATCGACTGCGCCATGGGCTCGCACATCAAGCCCGCCGGCTGGCAGCTCGACGGCGGCGCCACCACCTCCGCCACCGTGCGCTTCTGGGAATACGGCTCCACCAACCTCGCCGGCTCGCCGCTCAACATCGCCTCGCGCCCCACCTACAACCTCGCCGCCACCGGCGTCGGGGCCTCCGTCGTCCTCCCCAACCAGCAGATCGACGCCGCCACCGCCGCCTTCCTTCGCATCCCGGCCAACGTCTGCGGCTTCACCCCCGCCGTCGCCCCGGCGATCGACGCCTCGCCCGCCCCCGCCTCGCTCGCCCACGGCGCCGCCCACACCCTCTCCGTGTCGGCCACCCTCGGCTACCCCGCCGCCACCTACCAATGGCGCCTCAACGGCTCGCCCATCGCGGGCGCCACCTCCGCCACCTACGCCATCGCCTCGGCCTCCGCGGCCGACGCCGGCGACTACACCGTCGTCGTCGCCAACAGCGCCGGCTCCGTCGTCAGCGCGACCGCAACCCTCGCCGTCGCCGCCCCGCCCGTATCCTTCGCCAACTACATCTCCTCCCGCGGCCTCGATCCCGCCACCACCGGCGCGCCCGGCGCCAACCCCTCCGGCGACGGCCTTCCCAACCTGGTCAAATTCGTCCTCGGCGCCGATCCGCTGCTCGCCCAGCCCGGCCTCCTCGCCCCGCCCGCGCGCGAGCAAGGTCCCTCCGGCCCCGTCCTCGCCTTCGCCTACGAACGCGACGCCGCCGCGGCCACCGCCGTGGCCTCCGTCGCGGTCCAAAGCACGACCGACCTCGCCACTTGGACCAATGTCGCCCACGGCGTCGGAGGCGCATCGGTCGCCGTCACCTCGCTCGCCGCCGGACGCGAACGCGTCGAGACCCGCGTCCCCCTCGCCTCCGACCGCCTCTTCCTCCGCCTCCGCGTCGTCGCGCCCTGAACACCCGGCCGCTTTCCGCGGCCTCCGCGTTCAACGCCGGATTTTTCGTCTCCGCCGCGTAACCCAATGGGTTACGCGGCTGTTTTTGGCCTAGCCCGGCCGACGGACGCGCCTCCGCCTGGCCCCGGACGGAGCGAAAAACCCTCTCGCCAGCCCAAAACCTGCTTGGGCACGCTCATCAGCACCCGCTCGAGCATGCCGCCCGCCTCCTCGTCCTCCTCACCTTCCCTCGCCGGATACGCCGGCCTGCCGGGACGTCACGACGAGGCCGTCGCCCCCGACGGCACCCTCCGCCCCGTTTGGGCGCGCTTTTTCCAAACCCTCGGGCCCGACCCCGTCGCCGCCCTCCGCGCCGCCGGCGAACAGGCCCGCCGCTCCGTCGTCGAACAGGACATCTCGCTCAACATCTACTCCGGCGAGGGCTCCTCCGCCGCCGCCTGGCCGCTCGACGCCGTCCCGCTCCTTCTCGAGGACGCCGACTGGTCCTCCCTCAGCGACGGCCTCCGCCAGCGCGCCCGCCTCTTCAACACCCTCCTCAAGGACCTCTACGGCCCCCAGCGCCACCTTCGCTCCGGCGCCATTCCCGCCGCCCTCGCCATGGCCAACCCGCACTACCTGCGGGCCTGCGCCGATCTCGGCCGCGGCCGCCAGCCCTTCCTCCACCTCTACGCCGCCGACGTCGGCCGCTCCCCCGACGGACGCTGGTGGGTCCTCCAGGACCGCCTCGATGTCCCCGCCGGCCTCGGCTACGCCCTGCAAAACCGGCTCATCGTCCGCCACGCCCTCGCCGACTCCTTCCGCCAGACGCCCGTCCGCCGGCTCTACAACTTCGCCCGCGATCTCCGCTCCTCCCTCGACCGCCTCAACGACCGCTCCGAATCGCCGCGCCTCGTCCTCCTCTCCCCCGGCCCGGCCAACGAATCCTACTTCGAGCACACCTACCTCGCCCGCCACCTCGGCTGCCCCCTTGTCGAGGGCGGCGATCTCACCGTCCGCGACCGCCAGGTCTTCCTCCGCACCGTCGGCGGCCTCCGCCCGGTCGACGTCGTCCTCCGCCGCGTCGACTCCGATTTCTGCGACCCCCTCGAGCTCGACCCCCGCTCCCTCCTCGGCGTCCCCGGTCTCGTCGACGCCGCCCAGGCCGGGCGCGTCGCCCTCGCCAACCAGCTCGGCGCCCGCGCCCTCGAAAGCCCCGCCCTCCTCGCCTTCCTCGGCCCGCTCTGCCGCTCTGTATTGGGAGAAGAACTACGCCTGCCCAACGCCGCCACCTGGTGGGGCGGCCAGCCCGTGGCCCGCGACTACATCCTCGCCAACCTCCCCGCCCTCGTCCTCAAGCCCGCCTTCGCCGGCCGCCAGGCCCTCTACGGCGGCGCCCTCTCCGAGACGGAGCGCCGCGCCCTCGCCGACGAGATCCTCGACCGGCCCGGCGCCTGGTGCGGACAGGAACGCGTCCTCCTCGGCACCACCCCCGTCTGGCACCACCCCTCCGACGCCCTCCGCCCCGCGCCCTTCGTCATGCGCGTCTACCTCGCCTGGCACGACGGCGACTACCAGGTCATGCCCGGCGCCCTCGCCCGCTTCAACGCCGACGGCGAGGACGCGGGCGTGTCCCTCCAGGCCGGCTCCGTCTCCAAGGACACCTGGATCGTCGCCCCCGGCCGCCAGGGCGAGGGCCTGCTCCCCAATCCGCCCGCCTCCGCCTCCTCGCGCCGCGGCTCCGCCACCCCCAGCCGCCTCGCCGATTCCCTGTATTGGCTCGGCCGATACCTCGAGCGCACCGCCCGCCTCTCCGCCCACCTCGAAAAACTCGATCCTCTCCTGCGCGACGACAGCGTCTCCCTCGACCCCGACGCCGCCTCCGACGCCGCCCGCCTCGCCCTCGAGCTCCAGGACAACCCTCCCCCCGCCGGAGAACCCCTCTCCGGCCTCGTCGCCCTCGCCCGCCGCGCCGCCGCCGACCGCCGCCAGCCCGCCAGCCTCGTCTCCAATCTCCTCCGCCTCTCCCGCAACCTCGAGGTCGCCAAGGTCCGCCTCCCCCCCGAAGCGTGGGACATCGCCCGCCGCCTCCGCGGCTTCGGCGCGGAGGGCGCCTCCCCCCTCCCCGCCGCCCTCCGCGCCCAGCTCGCCACCCTCGAAAGCATCGTCGGCGACACCCTCGCCCACGACACCGGCTGGCGCTTCCTCGAGATCGGCCGCCGCCTCGAGCGCGCCAACCAGCTCCTCTTCCTCCTCCGCGGCCTCCTCGCCCGTCCCGGCGCCGCCGCCCCCGGCGAGTTTCGCCTCCAGACCGCGCTCCACTTCGCCGACAGCCTCTTCACCTACCGCGCCGTCTTCCCCGGCACCTTCCACCCCGCCGACGTCCTCGCCTGGCTCGTCTCCGACGCCGAAAATCCCCGCTCCCTCCGCTTCCAGGCCGAACGCCTCGGCGAACACCTCGCCACCCTCCCCGCCGAACTCGCCCCGCGCGCCACCGAGCAGCTCCGCAACACCGCCTTCCGCCTCCTCGGCGCCGCCCGCCTCGCCGAAAGCGAACCCCTCGAAGACGTCTCCGCCCGCGTCGCCCGCTTCACCGGCGACCAGCTCGCCCTCACCGCCGCCCTCCACGACCGCCTCTCCCGCCTCTACTTCGCCCACGGCGACGTCGAACCCGACGAGTAACCCACAAAATCTTTCTCTTACTCTTACTCTTTCTCCCCCCCCGCCCGTCGCTCCCCGCTCCACGCTCCTAGCTCCCAGCTCCTAGCTCCGCCTCCCGTGCCCCTCTACCGCATCCAGCACGTCACCTCCTACCGCCACGAGGCCCCCGCCGCCTCCGCCTGGCAGACGCTGCGCCTGCGCCCACGCGACGAACCCGGCCAGACCGTCCTGGACTTCGACCTCGAGCTCGTCCCCCGCGTCCACGACCTCGCCTCCCGCCGCGACGCCTTCGGCAACCACCTCCACGTCTTCTCCGTCCGCGAGAGCCACCTCGAGTTTCACGTCGCCGCCTCCAGCCTCGTCCGCCGCGAAGCCCCCGAGCGCCGCGAGCGCGCCCGCGTCACCCTCGCCGAGACGCCCGCCGCCACCGCCGCCGCCATCCTCGCCGGCGACTTCGCCCTCGAACAATTCCGCCACCCCACGCCCCACGTCCCCGCCCTTCCCGAAGTGAAGGCCATCACCGCGAAACTCTCCCCCTCGCTCGACCTCGTCTCCGCCTTGGAGGAGCTAGGCGACATCTTCGCCCGCGACTTCGTTTTCGACGCCACCGCCACCGAGGTGGGCACGCCCCTCGCCGAGGTCATCCGCAACCGCCGCGGCGTCTGCCAGGATTTCGCCCACCTCTACCTTGCCTGCGCCCGCCGCCTCGGTCTCGCCGCCGCCTACGTGAGCGGCTACCTCCGCACCGAGCCGCCCCCCGGCCAGCCGCCCTTGGTAGGCGTCGACGCCATGCACGCCTGGGTCTCGGTCCACGTCCCCGGCCACGGCTGGCTCGACTACGATCCCACCAACCACTGCTTCGCGGGCGACGACCACCTCGTCGTCGCCCGCGGCCGCGACTACGGCGACGTCTCCCCCATCCGCGGCATCTTCAACGGCGGCGGCGCCCACGCCCTCTCCCTCGGCGTCACCGTCTCCCCCGTCGACGCCTGCGTCCTCGGCTAAGCGGATCATCCGCGCCAAAGCGGCCATCGGCCGCCCATCGAAACCCACCGTCGCGGCCTCAAAGCCGCGACTAACATTCCAAGGAAAGCCCCTTGGGACTTTCCATCATACCAGCGACTGGGAGGAAATGGACTTCTGCGGGCAGGGCGGGACCGCTGGGCCCGCCGCGGTTTACGAAAGCCGCCCCTTCGCGCGGACGGCCCGGCGGTCCGTTCCTACCTCACAATCCAGAAACAATCAGCCGTTGGTATCCGTGGTTAATCCCGCACGGAGCTTGTATTCCTACTCCGCCTTCCTCTCCCGCAGCGCCACGCGGTGAAACACCGTCGGGCTCTGCCACGCGCACAGCCCCAGCCCCCCGCGTCCCTCCGCCTCCCACAGCCACGGGATGGAGAAGCTACGCCCCGCCAGCTCCACCGGACCGCGTCGCAACCCGTTCCACTCCGCGCTCACCCGCGTCCCCTCCACCACCAGACGCAGCCGCTGCCGCTCCCCGTTGCGCAACACCGCCGGAAACGCCGTCCCGTTCTGCCTCAAATCCCGCCCGTCTATCATCTGCCAGCCGCCCAGCCCGGCCTCCCAGGCATCCAGCTCGAACACTCCCGTCCCCGCCGCCGTCGGCAAAATAACCCCCGCCGAGTGCCGCCCCGCCGAGTGCGTGAATTCCACCTCCACCTCGTAGTGGAAATCTGGCGACAACTCCGCTCCCAGCGCGATCCAGCACGCCTGCCCGTCGCTCGCCAGCTCGCCCCCGCGCATCGCCCATCCACCCCGGCGCGCCGCCTGCCCGGGATTAAAACCCGCCAGCAGATTCCTATCCTCCGCCGCTCCCTCCGCCGCCGGCGCCGCCGCGTCGAGCTCTCTCTCCGCCCGTGTGGCCGCGGCCGCCTCGGCCGCGACGTCGCGCCGCTCCTCGCCCGCGCCGGCCGGCCGCCCCACCCAGACCGCCGCCCCGGCCGACACGGCAGCCAAAGCCGCCGCCGCGAACACCCACGCCGCCGTGTTATTCCGCGCCCCCAGCGCCACCGCCAGCGCCAGCGCAAAGTCCCCCGCGCTCTTCGGCCGCGCCGCAGGGTCCGCCGTCAGCGCCTTCGCGATCACCGCGTCCACCGCGCGCGGCACGCCCGCCGTCTTCGACGCCGGCTCGAACATGCCCCGTGGCACCCGCCCCGCCAGCAGCTGGTAGGTCATCACGCCGAGCGCATAGATATCCGCCGCCTTCGTCACCGCGGCCGCGCCGTCCGCCTGCTCCGGCGCCATGTAGTCGAAAGTCCCATACACCACGCCGCTCAGGGTCAGCGCGGTCGTGAAGCCCGCCCCCTCCGCCCGCGCCAGCCCGAAGTCCCCCAGCGCCAGCGAGCCGTCCGCGCGCAGCAGCACGTTGCCCGGCTTCAGGTCCCGGTGCACCACGCCCCGCGCGTGCGCCGCGTCGAGCGCCGCCGCGATTTGCTCCACCCAGCGCAGCGCCTCCACCCGGGCCACCCGCCCCTTCGCCAGCCGCGCCGCCAGGTCTCCGCCCTCCGCCCACTCCATCACCAGATAACTCGTCCCGTCCGCCAGCGTCCCGAAATCAAACACCCGCAACACGCCCGGATGCTCCAACCCCGCCAGCACCCGCGCCTCGCGCTCGAAACGCTCCCGCGCCAGCGGCTCCGCCGTCGCGCCCGGCGGCAGCACCTTCACCGCCACCGCGCGCCCCAGCCGGATCTGCTCCGCGCGATACACCACGCCCATGCCCCCGCGCCCCGCGAGCTCCAGCACGCGCAAGCCGGGAATCGCCTCCGCCAGCGCCTCCGCCGGCGGCGGCGCCCACCCGGCCGCCGCCCCGCCCAGGCCGAGCCCCAGCCTGCGCGCCGTGTCGTCCCCGCTCACCCCTGGCCCCTCCTCAGCGTCGCCCCCAGCGCGCGCAACTCCGCCTC
>JAIXVY010000148.1 GCA_027482505.1 Opitutaceae bacterium
AGGGAAACCAGATCGCTAAGCTTTTGATCGAAAGCGCCGCCTCCGAAGTTGGGCCGTGGGTAAACGCCATCCGGCATTTTCGAGACGAAAGCCGCCGGGGAACGCCTCGGGAGCAGTTTACCTTGCGGCCTGATTCTCTGCACCTGCTAAAGATCGAAATGGTGGTCGCGGAGTTCTCGCGCCGATTCTCCGACGAGCGCGTGCCGTCCATCGCGGATGTCATCGGAGGGTTGTATTTGCTCCATGCCCAAGAGCAGGAATCGGCTCCCGCTTCCGCCGAGTCCTCTCCTGTGCAAGCCGAGGCAGCTGATGCGCAGGCTGTGTCGCTCAACCAAAATCTCGAATTCGACGCGACGCCTCTCGTGGTGATGCCTCCGGTAAGCAACTACCCGAGTCAGGACGAGAAGTGGTCGATGCCGACGTCAAGGATCAATAAGCCGGGTCTCTTTCGCACCCAGAAGGCATGCATCCTGATGCTGGTGATTCTCGAGGTGGCAGCTTACCTGATTCTATACTTCTGGATGGTGAATCGGGTGGCGATCGCGGACAAGAAAGCGGTTGAGTTAGGGGAGTTATACGAGGAATCCGAGCGCGCCCGAACCTCCGAGCGATTACGTTATGAGCGCGAAGCGAAAATAATAGACTTAGCCCTAGAAAAACAGTGGAGACAGATGCAGGAGCAGCAGGTCGAGATTCAGCGCTGGCAGGCACTGGCGCAGAGCCAGCAAACAGAGATTCAGAGGCTCAAGAATCAGCCTGATTCAGCGGGAAGAAAAGCACCTAGCTATCGTTGAAGGTGGGGGGCTGGGAGGCGTGTTGAATCCGGTGAATCACCTGTGAGTCCAATCCTCACCTGAATCAACGCGAAGAAATCGCCGGCTCGCCGCGTCAGGGCTTCCGAATCACGTCCTTGGTTCGCACCAAATGAAAACGTATCAGAATCACACTTACGCCGAAGCTTACCGGGTCTGGGTTGAAAGCCTGCCTCCAGCCGAACGTGCGGCGCTTGCCGCCTCCGGACTCGATCAACCGGATGACTCCTATCGGACGTCCACTTGGAATAATGAATCAGCGCTGAATCAGACGTGCGATGGTTCTTTCCCGCATCCCACGTCGGATCCGCTAGAGGCCGAGAGAAGCCGAGCGGCCGTGGAGGAGCCGTCTCGCGTTGCTGACGCGTTGGCTGCCTTTTGTGCCCGGGTGCGTTCTCACCCCAATCCCCTGCTCGCGCTCGACACGCTTTGTTTCGCGACCGGGCTGATGGGCCTTGAGGGCCTCTCACAGACCGAACTCGCCGAGCGCCATAAGGTCACGCGGGGCGCGTTTAGCCGACAGGTTGTGGGGTGGATTGATCTATTCGATCTCACTCCACCGCGCGGATGCCGATCCTTGCGTGCTCGCAGAGCCTACAGCCTGAGTCGCCACGCTTCTGTAGCCATGCAACGGAAGGAGAAATCGCAATGATCGCCACCGTGAATCTGGCCCCTGAAATCAGAATCGCCCACTCGGAATCCTGCGCGGCGCTTTCCTGTGTGCGCTCCACGGGAAAGGCGGCGGTGGCCAAAGTGATCGAGTGCGGCCGTCTATTGCTTCGTCAGCGGGAGCATGTCGCGTCGCGGGAATGGCGGCGATGGCTCCGGGAAAACTGCCCGGAGATTTCCCGTGAAACGGTGCGCTGCTACATCCGTTGCGCGGAGCACTCACACAAGATCGACATCGAGGGCGTCGAATCTCTGCGCCACGCCTACCAGCTTGCGGGATGCCTCCCGCCAAAGGCAGCGGAAAGGACGCTCACTCCCGAGCGCCCCACCGTGGAGTTCGTGCATGGCCTCGATCAGTTTAGAATCTGGTTCAACCGCCGCACCCGCTCCTTGCCGCTTCGGCGTTGGTCACCCGAAGCGAGGCGGCTTTTGCGCAACGAACTAGTTTGGTTCAAATCGCTGCATGATCAATTGGCGGCGGATTGACCACGTCGACCTTAGCAGGGCGGAACGGCTGCGCCGAATTTTGTCTCAGTGACACATTCGTCTACGATGGGATGACGTGTCCGGTCGCAGAGGTCGGCAGCTGTTCCGCGCTCCTTCTGCCGATTATCTTTTCCCGTGCGCAAAGTGTGACTCTCGAAAAATCCGAAGATTCTTTTGGCCACCCCTTGATTTCTTGCCTGCGCCTGCCGTTAAGCCTACTGAACACCTAATCATTTCGATGAACCTTAGCGCACATTATCTATCGCCGATAGCCCGACCCTCCTTGGGTTGGCCGCGCGACTGTGCGCGCTCCGAGGCGACAAGAAAACATAAGGCGATGCCGATTAATCACCGGCTCAATGAAGGACGTTTTACGCCCGCCTATGTCGCGCCTCTGGAAGTGGGGATGACCTGACGTAACCAAACGTCACTGTCTGCTCACCCACTTCCGCCCTGGAAGTGGTTTTTTGTATCCAACCGCTTCCGGGATCCCGGGCCCAGAGCCCGTGCCTTTTCCCATTTTCTCGAAGCGGCTTCTAAGCTGAGCCCAGGCAAATCAGCGAACCCCGCCAAATCCTGCGGCGTTCCAATCCGGTCCACATCACGTGGGCCGAGAGGGCACGAGGTGGTTCTTTTCGTGAAGTCACGCTCGCCTGCCACGGCGAGCGTGAACAGCCCCGCGCGGGGGCTTCGTTCCCGCGCGTCTCCGCATCCCGGTGCGTCCCTCCTTGGGCGTTCAATGGCACGGCCAGCCGGGCGGCGGACTCTTTTTTCGCCGCGTCTTCTAACAGCTCAGGAAGCCGCCCTTTCAAGGCGTGCAATGGGGGTGCGACTCCCCTCGCGGCGACCAATTTTCCACGGACTCGTGGTGTAATAGCAGCACAGCGGACTTTTAATCCGTAGGGTGCGGATGCGAATTCCGCCGGGTCCACCATGTGTATCGGCCACGGCCTTACACCCACACTTGCAGATTGGAGCAGCGGCAGCTCGCGTGGCTCATAACCACGAGGTCGAAGGTTCGAGTCCTTCATCTGCACCCGTTTTCGCGCCGGTAGCTCAGATCCCAGAGCAGATGCCTTCCAAGCATCCGGTCGCGGGTGAAACTCCCGCTCGGCGCTCCATTTCCCGGCGGATCCTTGCCGGCTTTACGCGTCGAAGATGTCCTAGCGGACGGTCTGGTCTCCAAAACCGGGCGGCAGGGTGCGATTCCCTGGCGGCGCGCCAATTTTCGGAGCTTAGGCTGATCTAGTGATGGCGGCCCGCTGAAGACGGGCAGAGTCCGGCGCAAAACCGGAAGGCTCCACCAATTACCGGATGAACATCGAGGGCGGACGCGAGAGAAGTCTTCTCGCGCCGAGCGACCTGGATTCGTCCGAACCCCTTTCCCGCACGTCGAGGGAGCCAGTGAACCCGGCGGTTTGCAAAACCGCGACATAGCGCGGTGCGACACCGCGGACGTGCTCCACTTTAGGGGGATTAGCTCAACCCAGTAGAGCGGCCGCCTTGCAAGCGGCAGACGAGGGAGCGTGGCCCTCATCCTCCACCATTTTTCGGAGCGTAGCCTAGAAGTCAGGCACTCGGCTTGGGACCGAGATCACGCAGGTGCGAATCCTGCCGCTCCGACCATTTCTTTTCCAGGTGCGTAGCTCAATCAGGCAGAGCACCGCGTTGTGACCGCGGGGACTCCGGTGCGAATCCGGGCCACCTGACCATTTTCACGCGTCCGAGGACCAACAGCATGGTCGCCTCTCTGTCTAAGAGGAGAAAGCGCGGGCAGCACGCGTCGGACGCGCCAAATTTCGGGGAGTAGCTCAGTCCAGAAGAGCAGCGTGCTTACATCACGACGGTCGCCGGAGCGAAGCCGGCCTCTCTGACCATTCCGGGCTGGTGTAACAGCAACACGGCGGTCTCTGAAACCGTAGTTCGAGGGGCGGATCCTCGGCCCGGAGCCAATTTTTCATTCCCGAGTAGTTCAGCGAGTAGAACGCGCGACTGTTAATCGCGATGTCGGTGGGGCAGAGCCACCCTCGGGAGCCAATTTTGCCGAAGTGGTTTATCGGGAATCAAGCAGACTGACCTGGTCGAGAGCCAGTGAGCCTTGGGAGTGCAAGTCTCCCCTTCGGCACCAATTCCCGCGGGCGTGGTGAAACAAGCAGACACGCGGACTTCAAAACTCCGAGCCCTCCCTGGCGTGCGCGTGCAAGTCGCGCCGCCCGCACCTTTCGGACCGCAAGCATAGGCAGCGATGCACCCGACTCTTAATCGGGGGAACCCGGCGCAAATCCGGGGCGGTCCACTTTTGTCCGGTTCCTTGGCCGAGCAGTATAGGCAGCGGCATCATAAGCCGCGCGAGGTCGGTGCGACTCCGACAGGAACCCCCATCACTCTGCCAAGGCGTAGAAAGCGACGCACCCCGTTGGTATCGGGGGCAGCGGGGCGCACGTCCCCGTGGCAGATCCATTTTCCGAGACGTGGCAGAGTAGCAATGCAGCGCGCTGTAAACGCGCCGCCCTCCGGGCATCGGTGGTGCAAATCCATCCGTCTCGATTTCGTCGGCGAGTGAGCCAGTGAACACGCCTGCATGACACGCAGGAGACGCACGGTGCGACCCCGTGGCCGACGACCACTTTTCACTGCGGCGTGGTGTAACAGGAGCACGGCGGCCTTTGAAGCCGACTGGCGCAGGGGCGGAACCTGCCGCCGCAGCCATTTCTCTTTGGGGCCTGGGACTGCATAGCGTGGTCGCCTTCCTGGCAGGAAGGATTTCAGGCGGGCGCGATACCCGCAGGCTCCACCATTTTCCCCGGCCTGGTTTATCGGGAATCTAGCAGACTGACCCGCCTCAGAAGCGGTGAGCCTTGGGAGTGCAAGTCTCCTGGCCGGGACCAATCTTGTAGTGAACCCCCACTACACATGCAGGCGTGGCGTAGTTAGCAACGCGGCGGACCGCCAGTCCGCAGTCCCGGGCGCAATTCCCGGCGCCTGCACCAAGCCTTCACGTCCCATTCGACTATCAGCTAGGTCACCTCCCTCTCAAGGAGGAGCAGACGGGGCAGCACCGTCATGGGACACCACCTTCTCCCGCGCGGTTGGTTTAACGGCAGAACGGGCGACTCATAATCGCTAGGGCGGTGGTTCGACTCCACCACCGCGCACCACGCCACACGTCCGAACACCCCTCATTTTCGCTCCCATAGTTCTACGGCAGAACGCCGTCCTTGTAGCGCGGAGGCGGCGGGTCGGCACCGCCTGGGAGCCCCACTTTCGGTCCATCGTCCAAAAGATAGGACACAAGCCCGCGAAGCTTGAGATCCCCGTGCGAGTCGGGGTGGACCGACCACTTTTCCGGGCCTGTCGGCAATTATCAGTCACCCGCGCTTCGACGGAGCGCAGCGGAGATGGGGCCGCCGGAGGCGGAGTG
>JAIXVY010000175.1 GCA_027482505.1 Opitutaceae bacterium
ACCGACGCCTTCGGCCACGCCCAGCTCGGCGGCGCCGCCGACTACCTCCAGTCCCTCGTCGAGCAGAACCTGCCCGGCATCAAGTGCCGCACCGTGAAGTTCGGCATGGCCCAGCGCGCCGCCGCCCACGCAGGCTCCAAGACCGACGCCGACGAGGCCTTCCTCGCCGGCCAGATGGCGGTCAAGGCCGCCATCCGCGGCGAGACCGACAAGATGGTGACCCTCCAGCGCGGCGACACCGACCACTACACCGTCGAGACCGGCCTCGCCCCCCTCTCCGAGATCGCCAACGGCGTGAAGAAGCTCCCCCGCGAGTGGATCAACGAGGACGGCGTCTCCATGAACCACCAGTTCATCCGCTACGCCACCCCGCTCATCCAAGGCGAGACCCAGGTCGCCTACGAGCACGGCCTCCCCGCCTTCGCCAAACTGGACAAGGTCGTCGTCGACAAAGTCCTCCCCGCCTACGAGACCTGAGCGACGCTCCCGTAGACGGTAGCGAAGCCCGGAAATCTTCCCATCTCTCTTCAGCCGGTCGCTCTCCAGCGACCGGCTTTTTTGTCGCCCGATTTTTCCGCCGCGAGTCCGCCCGCCCCCTTTTCGTCATGTCCACCACCGCCGCCGCGCAGGATTCCCCGCGCGGCATCGCCACCGCCCTTGGCGCCTACCTGTGCTGGGGCCTCTTTCCGCTCTTCTGGCGCCTGCTCGCCTCCATCGACGCGCTCGAGCTCATCGCCCACCGCCACGTCTGGTCCCTCGCCGCCGTCGCCGCCCTCCTCGCCTGGCGCGGCGGGGGCGGCGAGCTGCTCTCCGCCCTCCGCCGGCCCGGCCTCGTGGGCGTGAGCTTCGTCGCCGGCGTTTTTCTCACCCTCAACTGGCTCGTCTTCGTCTGGGGCGTGAACCACGGGCGCGTCATCGAATGCTCGCTGGGCTACTTTCTCCAGCCGCTGGCCAGCGTGCTGGTCGGGCGCTTCGCGCTGCGCGAGCGTCTCTCGCGCTTGCAAAGCCTCGCGCTCGCCTTCACCGCCGCCGGCGTGGCCTGGCTCGTCTGGCGCACCGGCTCGCTGCCCTGGGTCTCGCTCGCCATCGTCGCCACCTGGGCGCCGTATTCGCTGCTGAAGAAGCGCGCGGCGCTGCCCGCCCTGCCGGGTTTCGCGCTGGAAACGCTTTTGCTCGCGCCCTTCGCGCTAGCCTACCTCGGCTGGCTCGCCGCGCGCGGCGGCGGCGCGCTCGGCCACGCGCCCGCGGGCGTGGAGGCGCTCGTGCTGCTCAGCGGCGTCGTGACCGCCGTGCCGCTCCTGCTCTTCGCCGACGGCGCGCGGCGCCTGCGCCTGACCACGCTTGGTCTGCTGCAATACCTCGTGCCCACGCTCCAGTTTCTCATCGGCTGGGCGGTTTTCCACGAACCGCTCGCGAGCGACCGGCTGGCGGCCTTCGTCTGCATCTGGACCGGGCTCGCGCTTTACGGCGCGGATCTGGCGCGCGCCCCGAGGCGCGCGGACTGATCCGCGGTTTGCCTCGCGCGCTCCTTTCCCGAAGATCGCGCGCATGAGCTCCGCGCCCGCCGCCGATTCCGCCTCGCCCGTGCGCGGGGTGCTGCCGTGGCTGGTGGCGGCCGCGCTCTTCATGGAGAACCTCGACGCCACGGTGCTCAACACCGCGGTGCCGACCATGGCCGCCGATCTCGGCGTGCCCGCGCTCAGCCTGAAGTCCGTCCTTTCCAGCTACACGCTCAGCCTCGCCGTCTTCATCCCGGCCAGCGGCTGGGCCGCGGACCGCTTCGGCACGCGCCGGGTGTTTCTCTGGGCCATCGGCTTCTTCCTCGCGGGTTCGCTGCTCTGCGCCGCCGCGACCACGTCCGGGCTCCTCGTGGCGGCGCGCATTCTCCAGGGGCTGGGCGGGGCGATGATGGTGCCGGTGGGACGCGTGGCGCTGGTGCGCAGCTATCCGCGTTCGCAGATGCTGGCCGTGACCAACTTCGTCGTCATCCCCGCGCTCATCGGTCCGCTGCTCGGCCCGGTCACGGGCGGCCTGATCGTCACCTGGCTGCACTGGCGCTTCATTTTTCTGCTCAACCTGCCCATCGCGTTGATCGGGCTCTGGCTGGCGAAAAAGCACATGCCGGATTTTCGCGACGAAAAGCCCGCGCGGATGGACTACGCCGGCTTCGTGCTTTTCGGCGCCGGCGTGGCGCTCCTCTCCTACGTGCTGGAGATTTTCGGCGAACACCGCGCGCCGGCCTCGTCCGTGGGCGTGCTGCTGGCCGGCGCGGCGGCGCTGCTTTTCGCCTATGCCTGGCACGCGCGCGGCGTGGCGCGTCCGCTGCTCGACCTCGCCCTGCTGAAAATCCGCACCTTCCGCGTGGCGGTGCTGGGCGGCTTCGTGACGAGGCTCGGGGTGGGCGCGTCGCCGTTTTTGCTCCCCCTGTTTTTTCAGCTAGGCCTGGGTTATGCGCCCTGGCAGGCCGGACTGCTTACCATGCCGCAGGCCGCGGCCGCGATTGGCATGAAGGTGCTCAGCCGCCGTCTGCTCGCGCGTTGGGGCCACCGCCAGCTTCTTGTGGTCAACACCGTGTTGCTCGGGGCAATGCTCGCGAGCTACGCGTTCGTGGCGCCGGGCACGCCGACCATCGTCCTGCTGGCGATGACCTTGGCCCAGGGCTTCTTCTCGTCGCTTCAGTTCACTTGCATGAATTCGCTCGTTTACGCCGACGTGCCTGACGGGGCGGCGAGCCGCGCGGGCAGCATCGCGAGCACCGCGCAGCAGCTCTCGCTTAGCTTTGGCGTGGCGGCGGGTTCCATGCTTGCGGCGTGGTTCGTGGGCGCTTCTCCCGAGCTGCGGCCTGCTCCCGAGGTGCTGGTGCCGGCACTGCACCGCGCCTATCTGCTGGTCGGCGCGATCACCGCGCTGTCGTCCCTGACGTTTTGGGGCCTGCGCCCGTCGGATGGCGACAACGTGAGCAACCGGCGTCGTCGCGACAAGGGCCGGGGCGAGGCCATCGGCGTGCAAAACGCGGCTGACGGCGCGACGGGCGTCTAGCCCAGGCCGAGCTCGAGCGCGCCTTCGTCCTCGTCGTCGCGCGCGGCCACGCCGTGGGCGGCGGGGCGGACGCACTCGGGCGAGTCGAAGTCGGCGCGATTCATGCGCGGGCTGACAGGCGTGGCGGTCCACTCTTCCGCGGGCCGGGGCGCGAGCAGGTCGCGCAGCGTGGATTCTTCCGCGTGAGGATCTAGCCAGGCGCGGCAGGCGTCGGCCCGGGTGAGCAGGGCGGGCATGCGCTCGTGGATCGGCGCGAGCAAGGCGTTGGCCTCGGTCGTCACGAGCACGGCGGCGGGTTCGCCGTCGGGGCCCGGCTCCCAAAGCGCGGCGAAGGCGAAAGGCAGGGCGTCCGCGCGACGGAACAGCCAAGGCAGGCGGGCGCGGCCGCGTTTTTCCCATTCGTAGAATCCGGTCGCGGGCACGAGACATCTGCGCCGGCGGAAGGCTTCGCGGAAGGCGGGCTTCAACGCCAGCGTCTCGGCGCGGGCGTTCAGGAGCAGGGAGCCGGGAGCGAGGAGCGGGGAGCCGGAGGGAGGCGAAGGAGGAGCGAAACCCCAGCGCGGCGCGAAGGCTCGGGCGGTGCGGGGCTTGTCGCCGGAGCGCACGGCGGGAATGACGGCGCCGGGCGCGATGTTGAAGCGGTCCATGGCGCGCGCAACGACGTCGGCGAGCGCGTCGAGTCCTAGTTTTTTAAACCCTGCCTCGGCGGCGGGGCCTTCGAGGACGAAGCGCGTGCACATGGCGGAAAATAAAAACGCGCGATGCCCGGGGTCGAGAGTCGCGCGCGATTTGTCGCGGACCGAATCAGGCCTTCGCGAGGGCCTGCTCCAGGTCGGCCTTGAGATCGGCGAAGTCCTCGCAGCCGAAGCTGAGGCGGATGTAGTCGGGCTGCACGCCGGACGCGGTTTGCTCGGCGGGCGTGAGCTGGCTGTGCGTCGTGCTCGCGGGGTGGATGGCCAGGCTCTTGGCGTCGCCGATGTTCGCGAGGTGGCTGAAGAGTTTGAGCGCGTTGATCGTGCGCTTGGCGCCCTCGAAGCCGCCCTTCACGCCAAAGCCGAGCAGGCCGCCGTATCCGCCGGTCAAATACTTGTTGGCCGCGGCGTGGTATTTGGAGCCGGGCAGGCCGGGGTAGTTGACCCAGGCGACCTTCGGGTGGTCCTGGAGGAAGTGGGCGGCGGCGAGGGCGTTGGCGCAGATGCGCTCCATGCGCAGGTGGAGGGTCTCCAGGCCGATGAGCGACTGCCAGGCGTTGAAGGGCGAGATGCAGGCGCCGATGTCGCGCAGGAGCTGGAGGCGCATCTTCATCACGAAGGCGATGTTGGCGCCGCCGGCGGGCGGGAAGGCCTTGAAGGCGTCCCAGTGCACGAGGCCGTGATAGGAGGCGTCGGGCTGGGTGAAGCCGGGGAATCGGCCGGAGCCCCAGTTGAAATTGCCGCCGTCGACCACGATGCCGCCGATCGAGGTGCCGTGGCCGGCGAGATACTTGGTGGTCGAGTGGACGACGATGTTGGCGCCCCACTCGAAAGAGCGGTGGAGGATCGGGCTGAGGCAGGTGTTGTCGAGGATGAGGGGCACGCCGGCCTCGCGGGCGATCTTGGCGACCTCCTCGACGGGGAAGATGTTGAGCGCGGGGTTGCCCAGGCCCTCGCCGTAGAAGGCCTTGGTGTTGGGGCGAAGGGCGCGACGGAAGGATTCGGGATCGTCGGCGTCGACGAAGGTGATCTCGAGGCCGAGCTTCGGCAGGGTGTGGTGGAAGAGATTGTAGGTGCCGCCGTAGAGTTGGGAGACGGAGACGATGTGGTCGCCGGCGCCGGCGAGGTTGAGGATGGCGTCGGTGATGGCGGCCTGGCCGGAGGCGTGGGCGAGCGCGGCGCTGCCGCCTTCGAGCGCGGCGATGCGCTGCTCGAACACGTCGGTCGTGGGGTTCATAATCCGCGTGTAGATGTTTCCGAGCTCTTTGAGCGCGAAGAGATTCGCGGCGTGCTCGGTGTCGCGGAAGACGTAGCTGGTGGTCTGATACAGCGGCACGGCGCGCGAGCCAGTGGTGGGATCGGGTGTCTGGCCGGCATGGAGGGATTTGGTGCCGAGGCCGGAAGGGTAGGGCTTGAGGGAGGACATGGTGGGTAAAAGTAGCCGCGAGCCTGGCGCGAGAACGGGGTCGAGGCGATTTCGGATTTGCGACGCGGCGCGGGTAGAACAGGGCTGCGGGCGTGATCGGGGCATTTCTGATATTCGGGGCTGGGCTGGCCATGCTGGCGGCGGCGCGTTTTTGCGTGCGGCCGGCGCGGAGCTATCGCGCGTGGTGGGTCGCGCTCTTCGCGACGGAGCTGGGACACCTGTGGTGTCTGGTGGCGCTCGGGCTCGCGATGCTGGGTGCGTTTGCCACACAGTCGGTGTTCGCCGGGATCCCGGCTTTCGCGGCGACCCTGTTGTTCGCGCGACCGGCTTTCAGCGCCTGTCGAATGAGCGCGGCGGTGGAGCGGCGGCTCTCGGAGGTCTTCGGCGGCGCCGGGGGCAGACTTTGGTCGTGGCGCCGGCTGTGGCGCTGGCCAATGCGCGTCGAAGCGATGCCGGTGGAGTCTTTTGCGGCGGAAGGGCGCGCGGTGGATTTCTACCGGGCGCGGCGCGAGGGTGCGGAGAAGGCGGGCGCGCCGTGCGTGATTTTGGTGCATGGCGGCGGCTGGGACGGCGGCGACCGCACCGAGCTGGCGGGCTTGAATCGCTGGCTCGCGGCGCGCGGTGTGGCGGTGGCCGCCTTCGACTACCGGCTGGCGCCGGCCCACCCCTGGCCGGCGCAGGCGGAGGATTTGCGTGTGGTTGTAGGATGGATACGCGAAAACGCCGCGCGACTCGGTGTGGACCCGGAGCGACTGACGCTGGTCGGCCGCAGCGCCGGCGCGCAGATCGCGGTGGCGACGGCCTATGGAGAGTCGTTGCCCGGC
>JAIXVY010000486.1 GCA_027482505.1 Opitutaceae bacterium
ACATCCGCGCCGGAATAGAGCGCGACCTCGAGGCGGTTGAGACCGCGCTGGAAGGCTCCGGGCTCCAGGTAAAACTGTCTGGGCAAGCCATCGGCCGCGAGTCCGGTGGAGGACGTGACGTTCGGAAACGCTTCCGGAGCTTGGTGAGCGAGCACAGGAACGCCGTTCACATAGAGCACGAAGCCGGTAAGCGGACTGAGGTTGGCGCTGAAGACGATCTGCGCCGGGACGCCGGCCGTGAAGTCCAGCCCGCTTTCGGGCCGTCCGACCATGCCGGGACGCCCGGAGGCGGCATCGTAGCCGGTGGAGTTGACCGCAACGGTGCGGGGAATGACCACCGGAGTCGCCAGCGCATACTCGGAGGCGGAGGGCAGGGCGGCCGCGGGATTGGAGACGAGGCGCCAGTTGCCCAGCGCGCGCAGCGCGAGCGAA
Source organism: Opitutaceae bacterium (assembly GCA_027482505.1). Classification (GTDB taxonomy): domain Bacteria; phylum Verrucomicrobiota; class Verrucomicrobiia; order Opitutales; family Opitutaceae; genus IMCC26134_A. Next base: position 433 of record JAIXVY010000486.1, read on the forward strand.
TAGGTGTAGACCGGGGGAACCACGCCGTCCTGGGGCGGCGCGTAGCGCCACTCGAAATCATAGTCCTCGGGGCGGGCGGCAAAATCGCCGCTGTGCCGCAGCGTCACCTGTTCGTCCAGGGGATTGGACGAAAGCTGGGCCTTCAAATCGCCGGTGTTGAGGCGAGGAGCGACGCGGAAGACTTTCACCGCGACGGGATCGCCCTCGGGGGTGAAGGCGCGGCCGTTTCCAAACACCATCGTCACCCAGCCGCTGCCGGACCCGGTGGCGGTGAGCGCATAATCCACGACCGCGGTGTCGGAGTTGGTGATTTCGGGAAGGGCAGAGGGACCGCGGGTGACGGGGGAACCGTTGGAGATGAAGGTGCCGGCGCGCTCGGGATTCGGAATGAAGGTTTCGACCCGAGTGGACAGTCCGGCGATCGCGTTGACCCAAAGGGTGCGATTCGCGTCGTTGGATGAGACCAAGTTCTCAAGCAGAAGCCGGTCGGACTGCGAGAGAACGTTGAGATCAAGGTAATCCTCGCCGGAGGGGACGTCGACAAAGCCGCCGACGAGCACGAGCGCGCCCTTGGACCCGCGCATCGGATCGAGGTAGACGCGTTGCTGCAAATGCGGCGGCAAGCCCTGGAAGTAGGTCTTTCCCTGATACGTCGTGGTGCGAAGCGAGGAGGGCAGGGTGGCAAGGCCGCCGACCTGACCGAGGGCGAACGTCTTTTCGCGGATGGGGTCGTGCAGCACGACGCTCGCCCGGGCGGGGCCCTGGCGCGCGATCGACTGCTGGTAGAGAACCTGCGCGCTGGCTTGGTTGAAGACGTCCGGCAAGCCGAACTTCGGCAACGTGAGCGTCTCCGCGACGCGGAGTTCGGGAGCGGTCGACGGCCATGCCGGAACGTAGGTGATGGTCAGGGACGTGCCGGAGACGGCGTCGCCCTGCGGCACGCCCGAGACGAGCGGACGCAGATAGGGAAGCGTGGTGCCGACGGCGGGCTGGGTGGCCACTCCAGGCACGAAGAAGCCCTCGCGCATGGTGTAGTAATACTGCATGCCGAAGGTCGGGGACGCGGCGTCATGCGGCCCGCGGTAGACCCAGTGGTAGCCTTTCCGGTCCGCGAAGGTGAAACGCGTGTAGAGCGCGGCAACATCGGCCGGGGCCTGGTGGGCGCTGTCCGCAACGCCCGCGACCTCCGTGTTGCGCACGGTTCCGTTGGCGGCGAGAGGCAAGGGGAGGAGCGGCAAAGGCATGGGCCCCTGCAGCATCGTTCCGGCGGTGATGGTGTAGTTGAAGGTGTGCGGGGCGGCCTCGCGCACGACGCGAAAGACGCGCATGGCGGGACGCTGATCCGCGGGCGACGTGAAGCTGATCAGCACAAAAGGCTGCGAGGTGTAGACCGAGCCGTTGGCCGTGGTGTTGTTAAGATCGTCGCGCAGCGCGTAGGCGCGACCGGCGATCATAAGCGCGTGCTCCTCGTTGGGATTGAAGCCCGGGAGCGCGCGATTGTTCTGGATGTAAAGCCCGCCCGCGATCTCGGCCGGCGCGAGGTCTCCGCTGCCGGCGTTCGAGGCGAGAATGATCTGCTCCGGATTGGCCGGATAGGAGACGGTGTAATTCCCCATCTTGGCCGGAACGTAGAAGGGCAAGAACCCCGCGGAGGGTGGTTCGACCTTCTTGAACCACCAGACGCGGAGCAGGTTGTCGCCCGGCACCGCGTTGACCGGAATAATCGCGCCGCGTTCGGCCGCGGCGACGCCCAACGAGAAGGGATTGAGGTAGGCGCCGGGATGGTAGCCCGTGCCTCGGACGATGTAGCCGGCGACGGAGTGGCCGGCGGGAGGCGCGAGACGCTGGCCCACCGTGGCGGTGGTGTTTATGGCCGCCGCGCCGTCGCTCTCCTCATAACCGGAGCGCGACTCGGACTGGGTGTAGAGGCGCACATACCACACCTCGTTGCCGCTGGTGAACTTGAGCAGGGATCGGTTGCGGCTCTGACCGTTGAACGTGGTGACCAGCCGCTGGCTGGCGGGATCGATCACGGTGGCGGTCTGGGCCGGATCGTCCTGGAAAACAACCAGGGGGAGCTGGCCGTCGCTAAAGCGGATACCCGTCTCGGTGGTGCTTCCAACGGCTCCGACGGTGGCGTGCGCCTGGTAGGCGAGGACACCGGCCGGCCAGACCTGGCGATAGTGGTTGCGCAGCACGGGCCAATAAATGGTCGGCTTGGGGGTCGTCGCGCCGGGCAGGGAGATGCCGGCGTCCATGCCATCCAGCCAATAAAAGACAATGCGGTCGGGATTGTCGTTTTCGCGCTCGGCGTAGTATTGCACGTAACCGTCCGCGCGCGCCTGGCTGCCGTAGAGTTCCTGCGAGTTCACGGAGACATTGAGCTGCGGCGCGGCGACCAGCTCCGGATCGCCGTTAAGCGGCAAGGTTTGTCCGCTGTCGTTGGTCGGCAGAATACGGTCGCCCAGATTGACGGTGACGTTCACGACCGGGGCGACGCGCGCGATTTCGACAATGTCGGCGCCCAAAAACTCGTAGGCGTTGGTCGAGCCGGGCTTCAACCCGCCAAGATACTCGATCAAGATCCGGC
>JAIXVY010000394.1 GCA_027482505.1 Opitutaceae bacterium
ATCTCCAGACGCTGGGCGGGGCCGCCGCCGCCGGCCGGACGCTCGGGACGCTCGGCGCGCTCCTTCTTCGGCTTCTCGCCGCCCTCTTCCTGGGCCCGCACGACGGGCAACGCGGCCGTCAGCCCGGCCGCCAGCAACATGCTCCACATCACCGACTGTAGTTTCGTTTTCATGATCTTGTCTTGGGTTGGATTTGGTTTGGGAAAGTCGTCGAAAACTCGACGGGGCTTTTCTTTGGATTGGGTTTTGTCGCGCCCGATGGCGCCATCGGTTGCATGTCTCGGTAGACGCCGCCCGCGCGTCGCGGTTACGCCCCGCGTTTTTCGCCGCGCCGGCCTCGCCTTTTTTCCCGCGCCCGCCCACCGTCCCGCGCCATGACTTTGGCCCAACGCACCGCCGCCGCCGCCCGCGAGGTAGAGGCGACCATCCGCCGCCTGCCTCCTCCCGTGCGCGAGTTCGCCAAAAAAATCCCCGTGCACTACGAGGCCAAGCCTCCCGCCCACATCGTGGAAGAGGGCTTCCCGCCCGACATCCTCGGCCTCTTCGACGGCTCCGCCCACGGCGAGGAGGTCTCCCAGGATCAACCCATGCCGCCCCAGATCAGCCTCTACCTCGACAACATCTGGGACTTCGTCGAACAGGACCGCGACGGCTTCCTCGACGAGGTCGGCGTCACCTACCTCCACGAGCTCGGCCACTACTTCGGCTGGGACGAGGACGACCTCGCCGCCCGCGAACTCGACTGATTTACCCACAGTATCCCGCTTCGTCACCGTCACCTCGTCCTTTCTACTCCCAACACCACCCTCCATGCTCCCCGCTCCACGCTCCATGCTCCTCGCTCCACGCTCCCTCCTCCGCCTCCTCCCCGCCTGCCTCGCCCTGCTCGCCGCGCCCTTCGCCCGCGCCGAGGCCGACACCGACAAGATGACCGCGCGCGTCGAGACTTGCGAAGCCATCCTCCGCGAGTTCCAGGCCGATCCCCAGCTCGCCATCCCGTCCGAGGTCCTCCGCCAGGCCAAGGCCCTCGTCATCGTCAATCAGGTCAAGGGCGGCCTCGTCCTCGGCCTCCAATACGGCTACGGCGTCGCCCTCGCCCGCCGCGACGACGGCTCGTGGAGCATCCCCGCCTTCATCAAGGCCGGCGAAGCCAGCCTCGGCCTCCAGCTCGGCGGCCAGCGCGTCGAGACCATCTACGTTCTCATGGACCGCGACACCGTCCGCCGCCTCTTCGACGGCCGCGTCAACTTCGGCGTCGACGCCCGCGCCATCGCCGGCCCGCGCGCCTACGAGGCGGAAAAAATGACCAAGGACATCCTCACCACCCCCGTCCTCGTCTACGGCCGCAACCAGGGCTACTACGCCGGCGCCACCATCAAGACCGGCTGGATCGACCGCAACGACCGCGCCAACTGGGACTACTACGCCACCCCCTACCTCTTGCCCGAGCTGCTCTACGGCAACTTCGTGAAGCCCACGCCCGCCGTTCGTCCCCTCGTCGACTTCGTCGCGCAGATCACGCGCTGATTCTCCGCCGTCCGCCCGCTTCGCCCTCGCGGCGCCCGCCCAAACGGCGGGCGCCGCGTTTTTTTGACGCTACAGGTTAAAAACCCCGTCGCGTTCGCACTCCGCGCTTGCCATGCCTTTGCGCCGGCGGACGGTGTTGACCCTCCCTAACCGCGAACCCTCTCACGACGACCTCGACCCTCGCTCGTAATGGCCGGCCTCCTCCGCAACATCCTCGACCCGTCCCGCATCGTTCTCACGGTGCAAGCCACCAAGCGCACTGCCGTGCTCAACGAGGTCGCCCGCCTGCTCGACGGCCACCCCGCGGTCGCCAACTACGCCGGCTTCTACAACGAGCTCCTCGCCCGCGACCGGCTCGACACCACCTGCCTGGGCAACCAGATCGCCCTCCCCCACGCCCGCACCGAGCACGTCTCCGACCTCGTCCTCGCCATCGGCCGCAGCCCCGAGGGCGTCGTCTTTGAAAAAGACGGCCAGACCGTCCGCCTCTTCTTCGTCCTCGGCACCCCCAAGAGCAATCCGATGGCCTACCTCCAGGTCGTCTCCACCCTCTGCAAGATCTTCAAGGACGCCGCCAACCGCGACGCGCTCTTCTCCGCCTCCACCCCCGAGGCCTTCGCCGCCGTGCTCCTCGCCGCCGAGGACAGGCTCCTCGCCCCCGCCGCCTGAGCCGCGCCCCGCCGGCTCACGGCCGCGGATCGTCGCCTATCTTGCTCACCGCGAACTCCCGCGGCGTCAGCCCGGTCCGCGCCCGAAACCTGCGGTTGAAATACGAGGGGCGCGCATAGCCGCAGGCCCAGGCCACCTCCGCCACCCCCATCGCGGAGCCGCGCAGCAGTCGCATCGCCCGCTCGATCCGCAGCTCGTGCATCGCCTCGATCAGCCGCCGGCCCGCGCGCCGGCGGTAGACGCGCGACAAATGGTCCGGCGAGCAGCCCAGGTTCGCCGCCAGCCACTCCACCGAGAAATCCAGCCTCGCGTAGTGCGTATCCATTAATTCCTGACACCGCCGCAGCAAGGGCGCGCCCACCGTCGGCTCCGGCGCCTCGCCGTCTATCCCGCGCCGCAGCCGGCTCAAAAAAGCCAGCAACAGCCCCTGCCTCAGCCGCTCGTCCGCGCCCGCCTCGTCCGCGCCCGCCTCGTCCGCGCTCGCCGCCAGCTCCTGCGCGTAGCGCACCAGCGTCTCCGTGGGCCCGAGAAAGCGGTCCGCCGGCCCGCACTTCGGCCCGTTCTCCAGATAACCGAGGTGCAGCGAAAACCCGTCCGGCTGGACCATGAAGATCACGTTCAGAAAGCGTCCGCTCCACCGCTCCCCGTGCGGCATGCCAGCCGGGATAAGCGCCGCCTCGCCCGCCCGCAGCGCGAAGGCCTGCTCCGGCAGCTCGAAGTCGATCACGCCCGACTCCTGGAAGAAGAACTCAGGATCCCCGTGAAAGGGCTTCCCCGGCAGCCTACGCCTCAACCCGCGCGCCTCCGGCACGCGCAGCCGCGCCCGGCCCGCCGCCGCCTCGGCCAGCCGACGATCCAGCACCGCCGCATAAAGGCTCACCCGCGCCTCGCGCGAGGCCAGCCACTCGCGAAGCCGGTTTTGGCTTAGAATGATCGGTTTTGGAGAAGCCTCGCCCATTGCCACGCGAAGCTGCGCGCCCTGCGTTTTTCGTCCAGCCCGCATACTTCCCCGCCCCTCGGTTTCGCCCCTTTTTCACCCCGGTTTTGTGCCCGATCCCTTGTCCTTTCGTCCGCCCATGAACAAAGCGCTCCTCGTCGCCCTGCTCGCCCTCTCCGCCCTGGCCGCCCCCTCGCCGACCCGCGCCGCGCCCTCCGGAATCGACCCCGCGGGACAACTCGTCCTCGCCCCCGCGCTCGCCCGCGCCGACGCCGCGGCCGGCCCCTTCGCCTGCGTGCGCCTCGAGCACGGCGTGCAAATCCGCGTCGGCGCCACGGTCAAAAACATCCTCTTCCACGGGCCCGACATCGTCCGCGTGAACGCCAACCTCGGCCGCTCCCACACGCCCCACCCCAGCTTGGTCGTGGTCCGGCCCGCCGGCGGTGTCCGCCTCCGGATCAGGGAGTTCGCCGACCGCGTCGAGATCTCCAGCTCCGCCCTTCTCGTCCGCGTCGACAAGGCGAACGGCGCGGTCGCCTTCTTCCGGCCCGACGGAGCCGAGATCACCCGCGAGGCCCCCGCCCGCCCCGGCGACCTGCGCGAATTGACCATCTCCGGCGCGCCCACCTACGAGGCCCGCCAGACTTTCTCCCTCGCCCCGGACGAGTCGTTGTATGGCCTCGGCCAATACGACAGGCGCCACATGGACTACCGCGGCCGGGAGGTCCTGATGGTCCAGACCAACATCGGCATCGTCGTCCCTTTCCTCGTCTCCACCCGCCGCTACGGCATCCTCTGGGACGCCGCTTCGAAAAGCACGTTCAAGGACGACGCCTCCGGCGCCACCTTCTGGTCCGAGAGCTCCCCCGCCGGCGTCGACTACTACCTCGTCGCGGGCGAGACGATGGACGGCGTGATCGCCGGCTACCGCCGCCTCACCGGCCCCGCGCCAATGCTCCCCAAGGCCGCCTTCGGTCTCTTCATGAGCAAGGAACGCTACAAGACCCAGGACGAGCTCGTCGGCGTCGTGAAGCGCTTCCGCCAGGACGGCTTCCCCCTCGATTACATCGTGCAGGACTGGCAATACTGGGGCGGCGGCGTCTGGGGAGGCGAATGGGACGGCAAATGGAGCGGCATGGTCTGGAACAAGGAGCGCTTCCCCGATCCCGCCGCCGCCATCCGCGAGATCCACGATAACAACGCGAAGGTCATGATCTCCATCTGGCCCTCCGTCGGCAACGACACCGACCTCGCCCGCGAACTCGACGCCAAGGGCCTCCGCCACGAGCCCCTGCACTGGATCTCCAAAAAAGCCCGCATCTACGACGCCTTCAGCCCCGAGGCCCGCGCCATCTATTTCAAACACATCAAAAAGGGCCTGCTCGACGTCGGCATAGACGCCCTCTGGATGGACGGCACCGAGGTCGAGGTCGGCACCGCCTGCCAGGATCCGCGCCAGGTCGAAGCCGACATCAAGAGCCTCGGGAACAACTTCCTCGGCGACTACACCCGCTACCTCAACGCCTACAGCCTGCCCACCACCCGGGGCGTCTACGAGGGCCAGCGCGCCGTCTCCGACAAACGCGTCCTCACCCTCACCCGCTCCGCCTGGAACGGCCAGCAACGCTACTCCGCCCTTTCCTGGTCCGGCGACACCACCGCGAGCTGGGAAACCCTGCGCAACCAGATCGCCGGCGGCGTCAACGTCGCCATGGCCGGTCAGCCCTACTGGACCCAGGACACCGGCGGCTTCTTCGTGCCGGGACACTATCGCGACGGCGCGAAGTCCCGGCCCGAATACCGCGAACTCTTCGCCCGCTGGCATCAGTTCGCCGTCTTCAACCCGATCTACCGCATCCACGGCACCGACATCGAGCGCGAGCCCTGGCGCTTCCGCGAAAGCGACCCTGAGTTCTACGCCTCGCTGCGCTCCGCCGCCGATCTTCGGTATCGGCTTCTCCCCTACATCTACGGCCTAGCCTGGAGCGTCACCGACCGCGGCGACACGATGATGCGCGGCCTGCCCATGGATTTTCCCGACGATCCCGCCGCGCGCCGGATCGACGACCAGTTTCTCTTCGGCCGCGCCCTCCTCGTCCATCCCATCACCCGCGCCATCCACCGGCTCGGCGCGCCGCCCCCGCCCGCCATCCCGGCCGAGTCTCTCCAAACCCCGGACGGCCGCCCCGGCGTCGCGATCGAATACTTCGAGGGCCGCAACTTCGAAAAATCCGCCGGGAAAACCGTCGACCCGAAGGTCGACTACGCCTGGCCCGGCCCGCCCCTCGCCGAGCCGCCCGCCGGCCTGCGCTCGCTCGACAACTTCTCCGGCCGCTGGGAGGGCGCGATCATCGCCGCCGAGGACGGCGAGCACGAGATCGGCGTCGAGGGCGACGACGGCTTCCGCCTCTGGCTCGACGGCCGCCTCGTCGTCGAGGACTGGCGCGACGCCGCCATGCGCTTCAAGGGCGCGAAGATCGTCCTGGGCAAAGGCCAGCGCGTCGCCTTCAAGATCGACTACTACCAAGGCGCCCACGCCCGCGGCCTTCGCCTCGGCTGGCGCACGCCCTCCCGGCTCGCCTCCGGCGCGGACAAGATCGACGACGCCGTGGAGACCTACCTCCCCGCCGGCGCCGCCTGGTATGACTTCTGGACCAACGCCCGCCACGAGGGCGGCGCCCGCGTGAAAACCGCCTGCCCGCTCGACCGTTTCCCGCTCTTCGTCCGCGCCGGCTCCATCGTGCCCATGGGCCCCGTCCAA